>JAFDAW010000135.1 GCA_019313605.1 Deltaproteobacteria bacterium | reverse complement strand
CGGCAACACTGGGAGTCTCTGGGAACGGAAGTAGAAAAGAGTGGGGTTTCGGGGGCGTTTGATGAACTCATTGCCGAGGGCGCCGAGATGATCGACGAATCCCTCGAGGGCGTCGACCGTGCCACGGCGATCGTGCGCGACGTCAAGGGTCTCGCCCACGCGGGTCGCGGCGAGCGAACGATGGCAGACCTGAACGAGCTGCTCGATGGCGTCTTGCGCATGGCGACGCCTCAGTTGAGAGTCACGGCCAACGTCGAAAAGAATTACGGACTGCTTCCGCTGATTGCCTGCGCGCCCCAGGAGCTGCAGCAGGTGTTTCTCAACCTGGTCCTCAATGCCAGCCAGTCGATCGACAACCGAGGGACGATCCGGGTGCGAACCGAAGCGCAGAACCAGAGCGTCATGGTGTGGATCGAGGACGACGGTTGCGGTATCGATGCAGAGCTGATCGATCGGATCTTTGATCCCTTCTTCACCACCAAACCCGTCGGTGAGGGGACCGGGCTCGGTTTGGGGATCGCCCACGAGATCGTGCGCAAGCACGGTGGTGAGATCACGATCGACTCGAAGCCGGGGCGGGGAACGGCGATCGGCGTGCGCCTGCCGATTCGCATCGATACACTCGAATCGAGCTGAGCCCATTCAGCCTTCGAGGTCCCCCGTGAAACTCTACGACAGTGTCCTTGCACCCAACCCGCGCCGCGTCCGGATCTTTCTGGCCGAAAAAGGCATCGAAGTTCCGACCGTCTCCGTCGACATCGTCAAAGCCGAGAATCGCCAGCTCGCATTTCTGGCCAAGAACCCACTGGGGGGTGTTCCGGTCCTCGAACTCGACGATGGGACGACCGTCTCGGAGTCGACCGCGATCTGTCGCTACTTCGAGGAGGCGCAACCCGATCCGCCGCTGCTGGGAACCGACGCGAGGGACCGCGCCATCGTCGAGATGTGGCTGCGTCGCGTAGAGTTCGAAGTGGCGTTCCCAATCATGCAGACGTTCCGCAATACACATGATTTCTTCAAGGGTCGAATCCCCCAGGTGCCCGAGTGGGCTGCTGTTTGCGAGAAACAAGCGCTCAAGGGGCTCGCCTGGCTCGACGGTGAATTGGCGGATCGGCCGTTCGTAGCGGGCGATCGCTACACGATCGCAGACATCACTTTGTTGATCGGAGTCGACTTCGGTCGGGTGTCGGACATTCGCATCGATCCGGAGCACAAGAATCTGACTCGCTGGTACGGAGAAGTTTCCTCCAGGCCCAGCGCCAGGGCTTGAAGACGTGAAGCGACGCGCGCTCGGTCGCAGCGGAATCTCGGTCTCGGAGATCGGGCTCGGAACGATGACTTTCGGCAGCATGCTCGACGAGCCTTCAGCCCGGAAGACGCTCGACAAGGCCTTCGACGCGGGAGTGGATTTTCTCGATGTCGCCGAGATCTATCCGGTTCCCCCCGAACCCAAATGGGCGGGCGTGAGCGAGGAGATCTGCGGTCGCTGGATGTCCGGCCGACCGCGCGACTCCGTCGTGGTTGCGACGAAGGTTGCGGGTCCGAGTGACGGCTGGTTCCGGGCGCCCGTGCGCTCGGGCAAGACCGCGCTGGATCGCCACAGCATCAATCGGGCCGTCGAGGAGAGCCTGCGTCGGCTCGACACCGACTACATCGACCTCTACCAGACCCATTGGCCCGACCCCGCAACGCCCATCGAGGATACGCTCGAAGCACTCGATCGGCTGATCGAGGAGGGCAAGGTTCGCGCCGTCGGTTGCAGCAACGAGAACACCTACGGGCTGATGAAGAACCTGTGGACCGCAGACCGTCTCGGGACGGCGCGATACCAGACGATTCAGAACAATTTCAGCCTGCTTTCGAGGCGTTTCGAGGACGAGCTGGCCGATGGGCGCGTGGCCGGCCGGCGCCCGCTTTTCCTACTACCGCGAATACGACCCGCGCACCCAGCGGATGACGAAGCGCTTCGTCAACGAACGGACACTCGCGTCCACTGAACGGCTTTCGGCATTGGCGGCCGACTGTGGGATGTCGCTCGTGACCTTCAGCATCGCGTGGACGCTCACGCGAGATTTCGTGGGTTCGACGCTGGTGGGTGTGAGCCAGATCGATCAACTCGACGAGCACCTGGCCGCAGCAGACGCCGTAATTCCGCATGATATACTGACGGCCTGCGACGAGATCTGGAAGGAGATTCGCTATCCGATGGAATAAGCACAGTGTATGGGTCTGCCTCGGCTTCCTGCTGAGTGCACCCGCGGGAGCGCTCGATCGCGGCGCCGACGGAGAGTTCGGCCAGCGCTCGTCGGCGCATTTTCAGCTCTATCAAGATGTGGCGATCGATCGTGCGGGCGGCATCTACGGCACGAGACACTTCGAACAGCAGATTCTCGCGGAGCTCGAGCGCGCCTACGACCAACTGGACGACTACCTCGGTCTTCGGCCCGGACGCAAGATCGAGGTCGTGGTCTACGACCCCGCCGTCTTCGACCAGCAGTTTGCGGGCGCCTTTCGATTCGCAGCTGCAGGTTTCTACCACGGCGTCATTCGTATTCGCGGGGCGACTGCATTGGACGTTCGTCTTTCCCGTGTACTCCATCACGAGTTGGTGCACGCAGCGCTCGATGCGGCAGCACCTTCGTACACGCTGCCGGCCTGGTTGAATGAGGGCCTCGCCGAATGGTTCGAAGCGCGCACCCAGGGCAAGCGGCATCTGGACGGGCGCGAGCAGGCGATGCTTTCTGGCGCCAAGGCGAATGGCGTGTTGTTTTCGCTTGCCAGTTTGAGTACGCCGAGCTTCGGACACCTGCAGCAGAACGCTGCGCAACTTGCGTATCTACAGTCGTATGGGATGGTTGAGTTCCTCGCCAGCCAACGGGGCGAGCGATCAATGCGCGAATTTTGTGACAGACTCATGCGAACGCGAAATCTGGATCGATCAATAAAGCACGTTTACCGGGCCGATCTCCAAACGTTGGAGGCTCGTTTCGTAGCCGAACTTGGCTGAAACGTGTTTTACATTGACAGCTGCAAGACCCTGCGAGGTCTCTGACGACGAACTCTGGAATCGATAGCTACTCTCGTCACTACCCTCTCGCCCCCCTCGTACCACCCTCTTTGATTTCGCCTATCAGGAAATTGAATCGCCGTTCAATCTTCACGCGCACGCACGTGGGCGTTTTGCGAATAATTGTGTCATAATTTTTGCCCTTCAACGGTAATGTGATCACACGATGAAGCTGCGTGTCGAGAACCAATCGGTAGAATCACATCCAATCGAAGTAGCAATACGGAGCGACGTCCAGTTGGCTTCGATTGACAAGCGCCCCGAAGCGCCTTTCTAGGAGAAGCAATGCCGAGGCAGACTCCCTTTCATTCGCGTACCAATGCGCTGTGCGAGAGCCAGAATTGGGTCGAGTGGTCCGGATATTTTTCCGCCCAGACGTACGAGATGGATCACATCCACGAGTACAACGCGATTAGGCTCGGCGCCGGCCTATTCGACGTGTCCCCGCTCTTCAAATATTTCATTCGCGGACGAGATGCCGTTGCACTGATGAATCGCGTGATTACCCGCGATGCGTCCAAGTGTGGTGTCGGTCAGATTTTCTATACCGCGTGGTGCGATGACGAAGGCAAGATCATCGATGACGGAACTGTCGCGCGCCTTGGCGAAGACTCCTTCCGCATGACAGCAGCCACTCCGACCCTCTGCTGGTTGGAGGACAATGCGTTCGGGATGGATGTCGAAATCGAAGAGGTCACCGATGCCTACGGCGCGCTCGCCCTGCAGGGCCCGACGTCTCGCGACATCCTCCAACAGCTCACCGACACCGATCTGAGCAGCCTCAAGTACTTCCGGATGCTCGAAACCAAGTTGGCGGGTGCTCCGGTCAATATTTCGCGCACGGGCTACACCGGCGATCTCGGTTACGAGATCTTCGCTGAGCCGGATCAATGCGAGGGGATCTGGGATGCGCTGATAGAGACCGGGGCCGCCTACAAGTTGTTGCCCGCCGGAATGACCGCGCTCGACATGGTGCGTATCGAAGCGGGCATGCTGTTGCTCGATGCTGATTTCCACTCCGCATCGACTGCCATGTTTGAAGTGGAAAAGACTTCTCCCTACGAACTCGGGCTCGGTTGGATGGTCAACCTGAAGAAGGATCACTTTGTTGGGCAGGAGGCGTTGCGCCGCGAGAACGCGCGCGGGCCGGCAACCTGTACCGTCGGACTCGAAATCGACGTGTTGGCGCTCGAAAAGGTCTTCGTCCAGAATTCGATGCCCCTCCAACTCCCCTATCAGTCCTGGGTCGATGAGCTTCCGGTCTACTCCGATTCGGACCAACGCGATCACATCGGTCGAGCGACGAGTGGAACCTGGTCGCCCGTGATGAAGAAGTACCCGGTAATCGGCCGGGTGAAGCCCCAGTACGCGAAGATCGGAACCCGCGTCTACGTGGAGCAGACCGTCGAGGCGAGACGCTATGCGGTGCCCGCAACAGTCGTGAAGATGCCCTTCTTCGATCCACCACGGAAACGGGAGTAGGGCGGCGCGAGAGCGCTCGCCGATACCTGATGAGTTTGAATGTTCTTATATTTTTCACCCTGAATGGTCGGTAGGAATCCAAATGACACAATCATATGATGCGATCATCATCGGTGGTGGCCACAACGGCCTGACCTGTGCTGCCTATCTCGCAAAAGCCGGGCGCAAGGTACTGGTGCTGGAGCGGCGCTACCTCGTGGGCGGCGCGGCCGTCACCGAGGAGAAGTTTCCCGGCTTCAAATACTCGGTCTTTTCCTACGTCGTAAGCCTTCTGCGGCCGGAAGTGATTCGCGAACTCGAGCTCGCGAAGCACGGCTTGCAGATCGTTCCGCTAGACGCGGCCTGGGTCCCGATGGAAAACGGCGACCAGCTGGCGATGTACGCAGACCCCACCTCCTTGCGCGAGGAGATCAAACGCCACTCCAAGCGCGATGCCGACATGATCCCGAAGTACAGCCAGATGATGTACCAGATGGCGAATGCGGTGAAGCCGATCCTCGGCTACGTGCCGCCGAATCCCGCGAGCCCGGGCCTCCGCGGCGCGCGCACGCTCGCGGACTTTGGCAAACACCTGCAGAGTCTCGACAAGAAGACCTTCCATCAGCTCTCGAAGATCATGACGATGAGCGCCGATGATTTTCTCGCCGAGTGGATCGAGACGGACGTCATCCGGGCCCTGATGGGCATCAGCGGCATCATCGGCACCATGCTCGGCGTCAAGTCGCCGGGAACCGCCTACGTGCTCCTGCACCACTACATGGGAGAGCTCGACGGCGCCTTCACGGCCTGGGGGACCCAGAAGGGCGGTACCGGCGGCGTGAGCGATGCCCTCGCGAGTGCGGCGCAGAGCTATGGCGCGGAGATTCGCTGCAACGCCCCGGTCCAGCAGGTGCTCGTGAAGAACGGCAGGGCCGTGGGCGTGGTACTCGAAGACGGGGAAGAGATCTACGCCAAGACGATCGCATCGGCCGCAGATCCCTACGTGACTTTCCGGAAGCTCCTCGATGCGAAGGACCTGCCCGATGACCTCGTCAGCGCGATCGACAAATTCAAGTTCCGGGGCTCGTCCGGGAAGGTCAATCTCGCCCTCGACACTATGCCCAAATTCAGCGCGATGACGGATCCGGCGTTCCTGCGGGGCATGATGGAAATCTGCCCGAGCGTCGATTTCATCGAGCAGGCCTACGACGACGCCAAGTACGGTGCGTTTTCGAAGCGACCCTTTGCCGACGTCACCATCCCGACGATGACCGATCCGAGCATGGCGCCACCCGGCAAACACGTGATGTCGTGTTTCATCCAGTACGCCAGCTACGACATGCCAGAATACGGCAACCGCGAACAGCAGCGAGATGCCTTCGGTAATGCGGTGATCGACACGCTCTCGGAGTTCATCCCGAACCTCAAGGACATCATCCTTCACAAACAGGTGCTCGCGCCGTGGGATATCGAGCAGGAGGTCTCCCTGACCGAGGGCAACATCTTTGCGGGCGAGCTCACCCTCGACCAGCTGTTCTTCTTCCGACCCGCGGCGGGATGGGCGGACTTCCGCACGCCGATCCGCAACTACTACCAATGCGGCTCGGGCACCCACCCGGGCGGTGGCATCACCAGTGGACCCGGTCGCCTCGGAGCGCTCGAGATCCTTCGGGATGGAAACTGACCCCCAATTCTGATCGACCGAGCGATCAGTTGAGATTCATGCCCCATAACGCAGCAAAAATAGGAATTAAAGCCGTGGGAAATAACGACGTCGTCATCATCGGAGCGGGTCACAACAGCTTGGTCGCAGCGGGATATCTGGCGAAAGCCGGACGCCGCGTGGTGGTCCTCGAAAAGAGCAGCGTGGTCGGTGGTACCGCGACCACCGACGAGACTTTTCCGGGCTTCAAGATCTCACCCGTCGCGGACACCGCCGGATACCTTTCCGACGAGGTCAAGACCGACCTCAAGCTCGACTCTCAGGTAGAGATCATCCCGCTCGATCCGATCGCGAGTTCGCCCGAGCCCGATGGCACGCACCTCGCGATCTGGAGAGATACCGCGCGGACCGTGAAGGAGATCGAGCGTTTCTCGCCTGCGGACGCTGCGAAGTACCCGCTATTCGTCGAGCGGATGACGAAGATCGCGGGTGTGATCGAGGGTTTGCTCAAACTGACGCCGATGGATCTGCCGAGCGTCGGCCTTGCCGACATTCGCGCCGCGCTCGGCCTTGCGGGCCCAGTCCTCAAACTCGGCCGCAAGAACATCAACGAGTTGCTGCGTTTGCTGCCGACGCCCGTCGAGGATCTACTCAATGAGTGGTTCGAATCCGACGTGCTCAAGGGCGCACTCGCCGCAAGCGCGGTGAAGGATGTTACCTGGGGCCCGCAGGAAACCGGTACGACCTTCACGTTCATCTACAACTGGGCGCTCAGCGACACGGGGCTCTTCCGGTCGGCCAGTCTCGTCAAGGGTGGTATCGGAGAGCTCACCAAGGCGATGGCTGAAACCGCCCGCGGATTCGGAGCCCAGATCCGAACGGATGTCGAGGTGAAGTCGATCGATGTCGAACGGGGCAAGGTCACGGGTGTGACGCTCGCCAATGGCGAAAGCATCCAGGCGGGTACGGTGGTTTCAGGGGCTTCCCCTCGCACGACGTTCCTCGAACTGCTCGACGCGCGCTACCTCGACACTTCCTTCGTGCGGCACGTCCACAACATCAAGTACCGGGGATCCGCGTCGCGCATGCACTTCGCTTTGAGCGGGCTTCCGGAATTTCCGTCGCTTGCAGGTGCCGAAACGGATGGCTACTTGCGCGGCCCGATCCAGATCGCTCCGTCGATCAATTATCTGCAGCGCGCCTTCGACCACACGAAATACGGCCGTGTGGCGAGCGCGCCGTATCTCGACATCGTGATTCCGACGGTCGCCGATCCGAGCCTCGCTCCGAGCGGGAAGCACATCATGTCGGTGACGGTGAAGTACACCCCGTATGCGCTTCGGGATGGCGATTGGGCGGCGAAGGGACCGGAGATCGCGAAGCTCGTCGTGGATACGATCGCCGAGTACGCGCCGAACTTCCCCGGCCTCATCATCGATCAGATGTTGCTCACCCCGGTCGATCTGGAGACCGTCTACGACCTGCCTGAGGGCAACGTCAACCACGGTGAAATGACGCTGGATCAGTTCTTCCACATGCGCCCGATCCCCGGTTACGCGCGCTACCGAACGCCCGTGGAGGGCATGTACCTCTGTGGGCCTGGCTGCCACCCCGGTGGCGGCGTGACGGGACTGCCCGGCCAAAATGCCGCGCGGGAGATCCTCAAAGACGCGAAATAGCCGTCGCGTTCGGCCCAGAGCACCGCCAGCCGGCACCCCGATGCTTCGGATCGATGAGATCGGGCTGCGTGGTCGCCTCACGCGTTCAACGACAGGCGACGGTTACACTCCTACTGGATTTGTACGCGAAGCTGCGCACCTCGTATTGAGGCCGAGTCCTGTGAGGCACTCGTGTGTCGGAGCGTGGGTGATCATCCACACAGCGTTTCGCCTCGCGGTGCGGCGGGTCTTGCTAATCCATACGCAACGATCAACCGATGGGGCCAAAAAGGGCTAGCTCCTGCCGGCCCGTCTACTGCGGTGGCCAGATGTACTGCGAAACATGTCATGAACGCCTGAAATCTGGAGCCCGGAAATGCCCGAACTGCGGCCACGCTGCCCAGGGAGGCCGGGATCTTGGTTCTGCGTCCGCGCACGACGGCGCAAGCTCAAGCGCGTACTCACTACCTCCTGCACCCACGCTGGTCGAAGAGGAGCCCAAGGTGGCGGAAACCAAAGCCGAAACGAAGAAGTCGCAACCTCGCCCCGCAGCCCAGAAGGCGCCCCCCGCGAAAAAGCCGGCTCCCAAGCCGAGTGGCGGCGCCCCGAGTTTCGATCTCAGTCCCGACGGTATTCGCGATCTCTTGATCGCACACCCCGAACTCATCGAGGAAGGCCTCACCATCCATAACAAAGATGGCGATGGCGCATCCGGAGCCCGTTTCGAAACTAGTGTCGGCAAGATCGATCTGCTCGCGCGGGATCAATCGGCGGGTTGGGTGGTCGTCATGGTCGCCGAGCCGAACCAGGAGAAGGAGCTGGTCGGCGAGATGCTCCAGCTCATGGGTTGGGTGAAAAAACACCTGAGTTCTAAAGGGCAGGAAGTTCGAGGGATCGTTCTCGTCGACTCGGTCCCCGAGGATCTTGGGTACGCGGCTGCGGCGGTCGCGGATACGGTCGAGTTCAGCCGTTACCGCGTTGGCGTGACACTCGAAAAGGTCGACGTCTAGCCGTTCGATTCGATCCGTGAGTCGCGAAATTCCAGCTCAGCGAACCGAAATGAAGATCGGATTCGAGTAGAACCAGAGGTCCGTCCACGGGTCTTCACCCCGCGGGTCGGGTTTGGGTTCCATTTCGTCACCGTTGGTTCCGCGCACGCGCAGGTAGGTGTCGGCGGTGATGTTTTCGATTCGAGTCGTCATGACGCGGTAGGCGCCGTCTCGCTTCCAGTCTTGGGGCGTGAAGCGCGCCAACACTCGCGTCGTCGAGGCCGGTGATGTTCCCAATGATCAGGTCGACGCGTCGCACCGAGGGATTGTCGCCGTGGTGGTTCTTCGCCTCCGGATCCAGGAAGCGAATCGCAATTTCCACGCTGGTCCCCGACGCTACGGCGGGCGTTTCGGCGTTTTTGGCCTCCTGTCCGTTGGCCTTCGCCGTCATATCGAGCTCTGAAATCAGATCTCCGGTCGTGACGAAGACTCGACCCTCTCGAATGCCCTGCAGGATGGAGTCGTGATCTGGTGTCGACCACACGTAGGTCTTCGAGTACTCACCTGGCCAGAAGT
This sequence comes from Deltaproteobacteria bacterium, assembly GCA_019313605.1. Classification (GTDB taxonomy): domain Bacteria; phylum Myxococcota_A; class UBA9160; order UBA9160; family SMWR01; genus JACZVU01. Next base: position 1,845 of record JAFDAW010000135.1, on the reverse strand, counting down.
CGCCGCCGTCTTCTCTCCAATTGATATGGGAATCAGAGTTTGCGGTGATCCACCAGTGGCGGCCCTCGCCGAGCATCGAATCCCAGAAGCCCCCCAGGCGGGCCGTCATCTGATCGAAGCCGCCGAGGGTCGGGTAGCCGTGGTAATAGCCGCGCCTTTCCTTTCGGTTGATCGTGCCGTCTCCGTTTAACGTCATTGCCTGATGACCGGGCGCGCCGGCCATCCCCACCGCGACTTCCGGTGCGGTGTCGTTCCAGTTGCGAAACTCTGCCGGCATGTCGAGACCGTACTTTCCGAGGCCCTTCGCGGAGCGCGATGGGTGATTGGCGATGACCACCGGCCGCGTGGGCAGTGCCCGCATGGCGCGCAGCGCTTCGAGCATGCGCGGCTCGCGATCCCATGACGGATCCTCGGGCCAGGGTTCCAACTTCGCGAAGTGCGATTCGAGTTCGTACAGCCGCTCGGCCTCGTCGTGTGTGTGGGGAATGATCAGGCTCGAGTGGTCGGCGCCCGGTGTGTCGAGTTCCATTCCGTAGAACTGAACCACCTCGGGCACTTCCCTGCGCGACTGGAGCAGTTCGGGATAGGCGCGCTCGAGATTGAACTTGCTGTGGTGCGGCCCGCCGTGATCGGTGGTCACCATCCAGCTCAAGCCGTGTTGCCTCGCCATCCGCGCGTTGAGTGGAGTCGAATAGATGGCATCTCCCGCGAGAACCGGCGTCGGTGGGTTCGTCTTGCCATCCCAGCCGGCACTGAAGTGACTGTGGATGTGGTGGTCGCCCGCCAACCAGCGCGGGCCAGAATCGACAGGTGGGTCCAGCGTGTCTGCGCGAGCGAAATCGGCACCCACGAGCAGAAATGCCGCGGCGAGACAGGCGCTGAGAAGTGCGTGCGCGCGGCCGCCCCCATGCGAACGCGTCCTGCGGGTCTCTCTCATACTCGTCTCCCATTGGAGCGCGTCCCGAGCGCGGAAAGCAAGGGTTTTTTCAGAACTTGGTATATCTCGAATATATGAATAATCTGTATTCGTGACAAGAACCGCCCACGGCTGGCTTCTCAGCGGGATTGCAAATGGCGACGATACAGCCGGCTCGGTGTTGAATGAAAGGAACTCGCCGCTGAGTTCGGTGCCCGCCACTGTGAGCCTCGTCTCCTAATGTCGGCGTCTGCCGAGTCGTGCCGCACCTGGGTGATCGATCATCGCATCGATGCCGCGACCTGCGAGCGGCTCGGCGATGCGCGCCAGCTCGCCGACGCGCGTTCTGAATCCGTTGGCGCGTTGATCGTCGGTTCGCACTGTGATCCCGCGGTCTTGATCGCAGCCGGTGCCGACGTTGTGAAGATCGTCGATCCGTTGGCGTCTTCGGACCCCGACTTCGACGGTGGGTCGGCGTTCCGCGCCCTGAACGCCGAAGCCATCCTCGCACCGATCCAGCCGCGCCTCGTACTTGCATCCGGCAGCCCGGACGGCCGCGAGTGGGCCGCGCGCCTCGCGGTTCGCAGCGCTTGGCGTTTGTTTTCTCCCGCGCTTCAAGCCGGCTTCGACCGCGCTGGCCGGCTCGTGATTACGGCGCTCAGCGCGTGTGGTCGTTATTCGCGAGAAGCGGCACTCGGCGCAGACGAAACTGCAGTTCTGACGCTCAGAACCGGGGTCGCCGAAGCGATGCCGCCGGATGCCGATCGCGTCGGAACGGTGGAGCGCATTTCCTCGGTGGAAATCGGCGAGGAACCAATCCGCGTCGAGCGCGAAATTCCCGCCGATCCCAGCGAGGTCGACATTCGCTACGCGGAGCGGATCGTCGCGGGTGGGCGCGGGCTCGGCAGTGCCAACGGTTTTGAGCAACT
>JAFDAW010000401.1 GCA_019313605.1 Deltaproteobacteria bacterium | reverse complement strand
GAACCTGCCTCAGGTCGGCCGGTTCTCGAATTTTCGCGAGCAGGTCTTCGGTCGGATCGCGAGAGCCGTCGTCGACAGCGCTCACTTCTTTGAGTCGATCCCCCAGTAGCATCGAGAGCAAGGTTCCCTGTCCCGGTGGTGCCGGCAATGGAAACCGCTGACCGATTGGGCCGAAACCGTCAGTTTCGAAACCGTTGCATGAAGTTTTAGACCCATATGTGGGGATAAATCCCCACATCGCGGCCGGGGCCACGCCAAAGGATCGGAGCTGGCTGGCGGTCTCCTCCCGGTTCGGCGCGCGCTGTCATCCCATTTTCAATGGCGTCTTGATGCGGGCCAAAAACGGCGGGTAAACGAGCTCGCCCCCATAATAAGGATGAGCCGTGTCCCTAAGGTAAGGATGAGCCGTGTCCCGAAGATTGTGCTCTCCGTGAAGATTGCGTAGTGACGGCAGCTACTTCCGCCCACGCTACGGCACCGATTTCCCAAGGCCCCGATCGCACAGGGGTTTGATCGCGATCAGCACAATCTTCGGGACACGGCCGATCTTTTCCAAAGCTGTGACCGGACCCGTCACGCCTCGAAGCTCCAATACGTCACAGCCAAGCGGAAGGGGCAAGTTGGCCCGAGAGAAATCAGCAGCTTGGAGAGGAGGATTCGTCCCATGAATGCGATCAACGCAATCGGAAGTGTCGGCAGCAGCCTCAACAGACGGGCGCGTTGCGGCATCTGCGGCTTCAGCGAGGTTCGAACCGACGAGGTCGTCGACCGCGGCGTCCTGTTTCTCGCCGAATGTCCGCGCTGCGATCACCGCTGGACGTCACCAGAGCCGATCGCAGTCGATTCGGCCGCAGCGCCGTCGCTCGCGACGGTGCGCTTCCAGCGGGTGCCGGCCCGGTTCTCCCGGGAGGTTCAACCGGCGGCGTGATACCGTCGGGCCGTGAGGCTCGTGCTCTATACCGGCAAGGGCGGCGTTGGGAAGACGACCACTGCCGCGGCCACGGCGGTCTGTGCAGCCGAGCGCGGGCGACGGACGCTCGTCGTTTCCGCCGATGCCGCGCACAGCCTGGGGGATGTTTTCGAGCGCCGCCTCGGCCCCGCCCCCATCGAGATCGCTCCGGGCCTCGACGCGAGTGAAGTCGATCCTCGCGTGGAGATGCTCAATCACTGGGGGCGCATCCGCGACTACCTGGTCGAGATGTTCCACTACCAGGGCATCGAAGACGTCGTCGCCGAAGAGTTGGCGCAGCTGCCGGGAAGCGAGGAGATCACGACGCTGCTTGCGGTCGAGAAGCTCGCGGCTTCGGGCCGTTACGACCTCTTGATCGTCGACTGCGCGCCAACCGACTCCGCGCTCCGGCTGGCGACGCTGCCCGAGGTTGCGCATCGCGCGCTTCGCTTGCTGCTCCCCACCCTGCAGGCAATTACCCGCGTTGGAACTCCGGTTGTGCAGAAGATCGTGTCGATCCCCCTGCCCCGTTCAGAAGTATTTCGCGAGGCGGAGACGCTGATCTACGACAAGCTCAAGACTCTGCACAAGCGCATCACCGATCCCCAGACGAGTGTGCGAATCGTCGTGACGCCCGAGCGCATGGTGATCGACGAGGCGCGGCGCGCCTACACCGAGCTTGCGCTGTTCGAGGTCCCCTGCGATGCGGTCGTGATGAATCGCCTGCTGCCCGAAGAAGCGGCCCGCGAGGATTTTTTTCGACATTGGAGTCGCCTGCAAGAAGAGCGCTGCCGCGAAGTGAAGGAATTGTTCGCGCCGCTTCCGCTGCTGCGCGCGCCGCTTCTCGCCGATCAGGCCACCGGTTGCGAGCGACTTGCGGAGCTGGGGCGGCATCTGTTTGCGAAGGTGGAGCCCGGCGATGTGTTGAGCAAGTCGGCTCACGTGAAGTTCGGGCGCGACGACACGGGCTACTTCGCGCAGGTTCCGCTCCCGAATGCGAGCGCGGACGATCTCGATGTTGCAGTCGTCGACGACGACCTGATCATCACCGCGGGTGCGCGCCGCCGCTTCTTGAGTCTGCCGCGCCGGTTTGCGCGCCGCAGCGTGCAGAGTGCGAAACTCGACGCGGGAAGGCTGACGGTGCATTTCGGTGCGACGGCCAACCCCGAGGAAGACCGGTGAGGGTCCTACTCCATACCGGAAAGGGAGGCGTCGGAAAGACGAGTCTGTCGATCGCAACTGCGCTGGGTGCCGCGCAGCACGGTCACCGGGTGTTTCTGCTCTCGACGGATTCCGCCCACAGCCTGGGTGATGCGCTCGGTGAAGCGGTCGGCCCCGCGCCGATCGAGATCGCCGAGGGCTTCGTCGCACAAGAAGTGGACGTGTTGACCGAACTCGACCGCTCCTGGTCGAGTATCCAGAATTGGCTGCGCGAGTTGATGCGATCGAGCACCGAC
>JAFDAW010000400.1 GCA_019313605.1 Deltaproteobacteria bacterium | reverse complement strand
GCTCAGGATCGGCATGATGCCCGCGACGATCGGCACGTTGATACCCGCCGCGAGTGCACGATCACAGAAGTCGAAGAAGTCGCGGTTGTCGAAGAAGAGCTGTGTGATCAGGAACTCGACGCCCGCGTCGACCTTGCGCACGAGGTTCTCCATGTCGATTTCGCGGCTCGGCGCGAGCGGGTGCGTTTCGGGGTAGCAGGCGCCGCCGAGGCAGATGTCGAAGTGCGTGTTGCGGATGAACGCGGCCAGTTCGTTCGCGTAGGTGAAGGCACCCTCGGGCGGTTCGTAGCCCTCCGGGCGGTCGCCTCCGAGTGCGAGGACGTTCTTGACGTGGGCATGGGCGAGCTCGGCGATCGTCTGCTCGATCTGCTCGGGTGTCGAGCCGATGCAGCTCAGGTGTGCCATCGCGGTGAGGCCGATTTCGCGCTGGATGCGCGCGACGATCTCGACCGTCTTGCGGCGGGTCGATCCGCCCGCGCCCCAGGTAACCGACACGAAATCGGGGTTCAGGCGATTCAGGTCGGTGATGGTTCGGTACAGCACATCGTAGCCCGCGTCGGTCTTCGGGGGGAAGAACTCGAAAGAGAAGACGGGACGTCCGTGGCCATAGAGCTGGGCGATCGGCATGGCGGATAGTCTACCATCCGGCCCCATTGACGCTCGGCAGGGTCGTGCGATCCTGCGCCGTCCGGAGGTCTCATGTCCATTCTGGTTTCAGGTTCGCTCGCTCTCGACCATCTGATGGTCTTTCCCGATCGCTTCAAGGATCACATCCTGCCCGAGAAGATCCACATGTTGAATGTCTCGTTCAACATCGACACGCTCGAGACGCATTTCGGCGGAGTTGCGGGCAACATCGCGTACAATCTACGCTTGCTCGGTCAGGATCCGTTGATCCTCGCAACGGTGGGAAACGACTTCGGACCGTACGCTGCGCACCTCGATCGTTGCGATATCCGGCGCTCGGCGATTCACGTGATCGACGAGTTGCGCACCGCGCAGGGCTTCGTCACGACCGACCTCGACGACAATCAGATCTGGGCGTTCTACGTAGGCGCGATGGGGCGTGCGCACGAAAACCCGGTCTCGAGTGTCGAGGAATCCATCGAACTCGCGATCGTGTCGTCGGACGGCCGCGAGGCGATGATCGAGCACGCGCGGGAACTCAAGGGGCGCGGCGTCCCGACCTACGTCGATCCGAGCCACGCCCTGCCGATCCTCGACAAGGACGATCTGCTGGGGCTGATCGATGGCTCGGCTGGTTATGTGGTGAACGACTACGAGTGGTCGCTCACGCTCGAGAAGACCGGTTGCACGGAATCCGAGCTGATCCAGCGAACCGGAGCGGTGATCATCACGCTCGGCGAAAAGGGCTCGGTCATCCATCACGCGGGCGACGAAATCCGGATCCCGATGGTGCGCGCCGCGGACGTCGTCGATCCGACCGGCTGCGGTGACGCCTACCGCGCCGGTCTGCTCGCGGGTCTCGCGCGCGGCCTGCCGTTCGAAACAGCCGGCCGAATGGCGAGCCTGATGGGTGCGCTGCAGGTGGCCGTTGGCGGCACGCAGAGCTTGGCGATCGACAGCGACGCATTCGAAGCTCGCTATCAGCAAGAGTTCGGTACAGCGATTTCATGAGCGCGGCATGACGCCCGAAGCCGATGTCGCGGTGGTGGGCGCCGGCGTGGTGGGGCTGGCCACGGCGGCCGCGCTCGCGGCTGCGGGCCGTTCGGTCGTGGTCGTCGAACGGAACGCCGGAATCGCGCAGGAGGTCACCGCGCGCAACAGCGAGGTGATCCACGCGGGCATCTACTACCCGAAGGGCTCGCTCAAGGCGGAGCTGTGCGTCGCGGGCCGGCGCGCTCTCTATGAACGCTGCGAGCGGCTCGGGCTTCCACACCGGAATCTCGGCAAGCTGATCGTTGCGGTCGCGGACGACGAACTGCCCGCGCTCGAAGATCTGCACGCGCGCGCACACGCGAACGGCGTGCCCGAAGTCGCTTTCATCGACGCCGCGGAGGTGC
>JAFDAW010000134.1 GCA_019313605.1 Deltaproteobacteria bacterium | reverse complement strand
CCTCAAGTACATCATGGACAACTTCCGCACGGTGCGACTCGGGCGATCGCGCGCCCAGCGCAAGCTCTTCTTCCGTCTCAACAAAGAAAAGCGTCGGCTCGAGCTGGAGGGGTTCGAGGTCGAACCCAAGCTGCTCGCGGAACGCCTCGAAGTGACGGAAGACGACGTGATCGACATGGAACAGCGCATGTCCCAGAGCGATCTCTCCCTCAACGCACCGGCACGCAAAGACAACGGAGGCGCTGAATTCGGGGACTTCATCCCGGTTTCTAGTCCGAGCGCCGAGCAGGCCGTCGGAGACTCCGAGCTCAGCGAGGTATTCCAGCAGACGATCGCGGAATTTTCCGCCGAGTTGGGCGAGCGCGATCGGCAGATCGTAGAGGAGCGCATCATCGCGGAAGACCAGAAGACGCTGCAGGAACTCGCAGACGAATTTGGGATTTCGCGTGAGCGGGTGCGCCAACTCGAAAAGCGCCTCGTCGACCAGCTTCGCGAGTTCATGAAGGCCAAGCTCGTCGACTTCGAGTACTACGCGCCGGACGCCAGCGATTGAGTGCCGCAGAATCGACAGGCCGTTGCCGGCGCCACGTCTTCGTGACCGGGCTCGTGCAGGACGTCTGGTTCAGGGCGACGACCGCGAAGCACGCGGCGAAGGCGGGCGTCGATGGCTGGGTGCGCAACCTCCCGGACGACCGCGTAGAAGCGGTTTTCGAGGGCACCCCGGAGGCCGTGAACGAAGCGGTCGATTTCTGCTCTCGTGGGCCCGAAATGGCGCGCGTGGATCGAATCGAGGTGATCGAGGAAAGCCCCGAGAATCTCGAGGGCTTCCGGATCCGCTGAGACCCGCCACCCGCCGCACTCGGTCCGCCGCGAATCCCCCGGGGGCATAATCCGGCTCCGGTAAAGGCCGCCCGCATCCCTGCCGAAAAACCGGACGAGATGACCCGAATCGGCAAGCCCATGCTCTTCTGCCCGCCCCACCCTCCCGTCGCACTCGGACAGCGAGAAACGGTTTCGATCGGCCGCAGCCGCAGCTGCGATCTGCGCTTGCCCGGTGGCGACGCTTCGCGGCGACACGCAGAAATTTCGGGCGGCCCCGATGGCTTCACGCTTGCGGACCTGGGCTCGACCAACGGCACCTACATCAACGATCAACGCATACAGAAGCACGTGCTGAAACCAGGCGATCGGATCGAGATCGGCAACAGCATGATCACCTTTTGTGAGGTCGGTGGCGGACTCGAAAACGCCGGCTTGGATCGCGATCGGGAGCGAACCCTTCAGGTCGAGCGGCCGGTTGGCGGACAGGTTTTCGAAGGGGATCTCTCGGAGATCCCACCGTTTGCGGTGCTCCAGATTCTCGAGATGGGGAGCAATAGCGGGCTGCTGACCGTCGAGGCCGATCAGGCCGATGGTCGGCTCTGGTTCGCACACGGCGCGCCGATCCACGCGGAAACCAAGCGCTGCTCGGGGTTCGATGCGGCTCTCGAGATCGTGAACGCCACGGGTGGGCACTTCACCTTCCGCCCGCACGAAGATGCGACCGAACGCACCATCGAGGCGTCCGTTACGGAGTTGCTTCTCGAAGCTTCGCGGATGCTCGATGAGGGTCTTCTATAGCGACCTCCGACGGGAATTCGGCGAGAATCTCCTCGCGAACCGCCCGATCCACGCCATCGGTATCGACCCCGAGAACGGCTAGAAACGCCTGGTCGGGTGCGATTCCGGTTCCGAGCATCCCGAGCAATTTTGCGCGCTGCGCGCGATCCGTCCGCTCGGAGATCCACAGTGCAGCGGCCGCAGACTCCAGGTATGCGGCGCGCGCACCTGCGTCATCGAGACCCGAAAAACTCGGCGCGAGGCGCCGTAGCGGGGTCCACTGCTCCGTGTCGATCGCGTCGCGCAGCGCGCGGCGCTCGGTGCGGGTAAGCCCCGTCCGCCGCAGCGACTCGCGCTCGGAGATTTCGGCGAGGCCTTCGTTCAACCAGTAGGGGCGATCGCCGCCGGTCTGCTCGCGAAAAACCGCGTGAGAATATTCGTGGAAGAGCAGTGCTCGAAGCTCTCCGGCCGGATGTGCGGCCGACACCACGTGGATTCGACCGTCGAAGAACCCGACCGTCTGAAACGAAAAGCGATGCCGGTGTGCCTCGAGGTAGGCGGCCTTGCCGTAAAAGACCACGCCCATCGACTCGTCGGGCACCGCGCCGAGGCGGGTGCTGACGGTGGAGCGGGCCTCCTCGAGATAACGCAGCACGGTTTGCGCGTAGTCGGGGGAGGCCTGCGCGAGCTCCGGGTCGTAGTTGACGCGAAAGTGCGCGTTCGAGAGCTCCTGCCAGGGGCCCGCCGCGCGGTCGCTGCTGGGATCCGCCAGCCGCGCTTCGTCGTCGAGCGCCGCCAGCCGGCGGTGCGCCGATTGACGCCAGGGCTCGAGATCGTCGCCCGAGGCGGCGAGAAAGGCCTCGAGGTGTACGCGGGCCGAATCGTAACGGCCGCGCTGGCGATCGAGGAGCGCGAGGTACCAATGCGCGACCGGTTCTCCGGGCGACTCCCTCAGCACGGCGTTTAGCGAGACCGACGCGCGCGCGGTTTCACCGCGACGCAGATCGTCGACGGCGCCCCGGATCAGGCGTTGGATGCGGGCCTCGGAAGCGTTCAGCGAAGAGCCGGATACGGGCTCGTCGCCAACCGGGCTGCTCCAGAGGTCGCCAATGCCCTGTTCGGCGGTTCGGGCGTCCTCGGGGATACCCGAGGGATCATCGGTGATGTGGGTGACGCCGCTCTCATCGATCCATACGAAGACCTCGGCCCATGCGAGCGTCGAACCAAGCGCGAGCAGAGCGACCGCGACGAGCGGCGCCGCGGCAGCGACCAGGCGGAGCGGGAGGTGGGCCATCCTTACCGTTTCGGAACAGCGTCAGCGCGTCTTGACCGCCTCGGCGGCGAGGTGCCCGAGCTCGGGCAAGATCAGTTTTTGCATCGCGAGTTCGACGGCACCCCGGGAGCCCGGCAGCACGAAGACGACACGGCCCGAGACGAGCCCAGCGAGTGCACGAGAGAGCAGAGCTGCACTCCCGATCTCCTCGTAAGAAAGGGCTCGAAAGAGTTCTCCGAAACCCGGCACCACCCGATCGAGTAGCGGCTCGACGGTGTCGGGCGTGACATCGCGCGGCGCCACACCCGTGCCGCCAGTCAGGATCACGGCGCGGACATCGTTGCGCCCCAACAACGCACTCAGCAGCGTCGAAATCGCCGCGGGTTCATCCTTCACGATCTCGCGCACGACGACCGGATGTCCGCCCGCGCCGAGCAGTTCAACCACCCGCGCGCCGCCCGTGTCGGTGTCGAGCGTTCGCGTATCGCTCACCGTGATCACCGCCGTCGGAACCTCGGCCACGGCACTCTTGCGGTGATGGTGTGCGTGAGAAGCGGGACTCGTTTCGCTCATGGTCGACCGTCAATCCAAGTAGGCAGCACTCGCCGTCGCGCCCGTCGGGCTTTCTCGTCGCGGATCACGGGCGGCTTTCGTTTTGCTTCGCAAGTGAGGCTGCAATCAGACAGATCTGCTCGAACAGGATCACCGACGCGTTGATCGCCGTGATCTTGTTGGGGGCGTCCTTGCTCGGCATGATGCAGACAACATCGCCGCCGATCACGTTCATTCCCCACATGCCCTGGAGCACGCCCATCGCCTGCCCCATCGTCATGCCCGGGTATCCCGCCTCGATGTTGGACACACCCGGCGCAACCGCTGGATCGAGCGCATCTAGATCGAAGGTGATGTAGGTGGGCGTGTCTCCGATTCGGTTTCGGATCTCCTCGACGACAGCAGCAACGCCCATCGTGTCGAACTCCGCCTTCTCGATGATTCTGTAGCCGGCCTGTTTGCTGTAGATACCCTCATCCTGTGCGAACTTGTGTCCCCGAATTCCGATCTGGAATACCTTTTTGGGGTCCACGAGGTTCTCTTCACACATGATTCGCGCCCAGGCGCCAGCCCATTCGATGTTGCCGAGGTACTCCTCGCCAACGTCACCCTCTCCGTAGGAATCGTGGTGTGCGTCGAAATGGACCACCGCCACCGGCTCGCCAGAGATGTGCGAGCCTCGCCCCGCAATGGCGCGCAGCACGGGCAATGTAATCGAGTGGTCCCCTCCCACCGACACCGGCCGGGTACCCGCCTGATCGAGCCGTTTGAAATAGGCTTCGATGTCCTTGATCGTGCGGTCGTTGTGCATCGCATTGGGAAGCGGCACGTCGGCCATGTCCCGAACCCGACATGCGTCCCAGGGTGAAAAATCGAATTCGCGATGGATTCGCCGGTACTCCATCGACACATCGCGCAACGCGCGGGGGCCCAGGTGTTGATCGCGTTCCGTGATGCCATTGCCGCTGCTATGGGGAATACCCACGAGGCCGATGTCGACTTTGGACGGATCTTCTTCGACTTCGCACCGAAAGAGGGTGGGAATTCCCCACCAGTAGAAATCGGTCATCGTTTCGGCATGGGTCGGAGCATCGAGATTGGATGCCATGTTGGGCTCCCAGAGTTTGGTTTTCGCTTCGACGCGCCCATGGACTCGAGGTCCGACGCGTCGAGTCAGCCGTTGACTGCAGCGGACACACTGCGGGCTGTGCGCCGGCAACTCCGGGAGCATACCGAAGCCGATTCGAGAACGATTTAGCCCTCGCGCATCAGGTCACTTCGGAATCAATGTGATCGAGTCCTTGTCCCGGCCGTCCACCGAAATCGACTGATACTTCTCGGTTACGTTGACATCCCCCCAACACGCACCCGCCGTGCACATGAGGCTTCCACTTGCGGTGTTCGTCGGGTTTCCGGTCGTGTCCGTTACCCAGGACGTGACCCGCGTACCCGCGCAGACCTACACCTCGACAGCAAACGATCCGGGAGTTCCCGAGCGCAGCGGTGCGACGCTAGACGTGTCTGACGTCGAAGCTCTGGGCGATTGCCCTTAGAAGCGGTACAGGAGACCCCAGCCGATCGAGACGTAGTCCAGATCGTCGAGGTTGCCGAAGGGGCGCACGTAGTCGGCTTGCAGGGTCACGACCACGTTCTCCGTAGCGTAGAGGTCGATGCCTCCTCCGAAGCGCATGGTGAACGAGTTCTCGCTCTCGCTCGAAGAGAGCCCCAGTCCCACATTGTCCTTCGTCAGCTTGAAATCCACTGTCGTGAGGCCCGCGCCGACGAGCAGGAAGGGCTGGTAGCGCCCGGTCAGGAGATATCCCTTTACATTGGTCGTGTACACGATGGGCTCGGCTTTCATTTCGCCGAGTTCACCGAAGCCGACGGACGAGAAATCGGATTCAAAGCCGTCGAGCCACTCGATCTCGAACTCCGCCGAGAAGCGCCGGTGACAGCGGTAGCCACCTCGCCCCCTGAAGCCGAAGCTGTTGTCGACGGAGAGCTTCGTGGGAACCCCGAGCGTCCGGTCGAGATTCGATTCCGCGTCGTCCTGGAACGTCTCGATCCCGTAGCTTCCCGCCACACCCAGCATCCAGCCCCGTCGCGCGAAGTCTTCCGGGTCGATTTCATCGTCTGCCGTCAGTGCGACACCCGAGCAGATGATGCCCACGAGTGCCGCGGAGGCTATGCCCTCGACAATGCTCTTGGCCGTGTCGCTGCGCGCCGAAACCGGCAGAGCCATGACCGCAAATACCGTAAGTCCAACCACTGCTGCGCGTTTCACGACCCGCTACCTCCTTCGGATGCGGGGATTCACCCTCTGGCGATCCCAGCGAGGCCAACGAGCAGCGATGAGCGCGCTCGAGGGCATTTCTGTGCATGGAACGCTACACCCGAACCGCAGCTCGCGCCAACCGTCACCGCGCGTCGAGAAACGCGCTGCGTGGGCGATTCCTCGGTCGCCACAGCTCGGAGCGCTCGCCCGGAGCCCTGCGAGCCGAAGCGTCGGTGACGGATACGGCGCTGAGACGAACTCGGCGTAGAAGGAGTCCTATGCGGCTCCCGCATCACCCAGAACAGAGAAGTACCGGAACCGTCGAGATTCCAATTGCACTTCGCAAGATTACTTCGGCACACCTGTTTTCCGATCTACGGTCGATCGTCGACCCAGTACTCGCCATCGGTCGCGACTTCTTTCTTCCAGATGGGGACGCACTCTTTGAGGGTGTCGATCGCGTAGCGGCAGGCCTCGAAGGCTTCGCCGCGGTGGGGTGCGGCGGCGACGACGACGACTGCGATGTCGCCGATTTCGAGGTGGCCCGCGCGGTGGGCGATTGCGACGCGCGTGCCGGGCCAGCGTTCGGCGGCTTCGCGGGCGATGCGGTCCATCTCGCGCTCGGCCATCTCGGGGTAGGATTCGTACTCGAGGTGGCGGATGTCTCGCCCCCGGGCGCGGTTTCGGACCGCGCCGATGAAGGTCACGATACCCCCCATTCCGGGGCCGGATACCCGCGCCACCACCTTGCCCACATCGATTGGGCCTTCCGAGAGCGAGCAGGTTCCCGCCCCGCCCGACACGGGCGGAAGGAACGCGATTTCGTCGCCATCGTGGAGTTCCGCGTCGAGTGAGCGGATTTCGAGGTTTACCGAGACCGCAAGCCGGTCGGCAAACGGCGCGATTGCGGGATGCTCGTCCAACAAGAGCGCCCAGACGTCGCGTGCCACGGCGCCGTCTGAGAGCGTGAGTGACAGCTCCTTCGCGCCAGCCGCCTCCCGAACTGCACCGAATAGCTTTGCGATGACCTGCATCCCAAGACCCTACTCTGCGCGGGATAAAAGCTCAATCGAGAGCTGTGATTCGTTGACGCAGAATTCCGGGTCGCTCTAATATGGCTGCCAGGAGGGGCTTGCCATGGCGACTCGCAAGAAGACCACGACGCGCAAGAAACCTGCACGCAAGAAGGCGACTCGGAAGAAGGCCACCCGAAAGAAGACGACTCGGAAAAAAGCGGTCCGAAAGAAGACCACCCGAAAGAAATCTACGCGGAAGAAGGCGACCCGCAAAAAGACTGGGGCTGGCAAGGCACCCCGCAAGAAGGCCGGCCGGAAGAAGACCGCTCGCAAGAAGTCCGTGCGGAAGAAGGCGCCTCGGAAGAAGACTGCGCGCAAGAAGCCCGCGCGGAAGAAGGTCGCTCGAAAGAAACCCGCGCGAAAGAAGACGCCTCGGAACAAGAGTGCGCGCAAGAAGACGACGCGAAAGAAGACCACGCGCAGCGCAGCCGGTACGCGAAAGAAAATCACCCGAAAGAAGACCGGCAGCAAGAAGACTGCGCGAAGAAAGACCACTGCGCGCAAGACCACGGCAAAGAAGCCGGCCCGAAAGAAGACCACTGCGCGCAAGACCGCGACGAAGAAGGCC
>JAFDAW010000399.1 GCA_019313605.1 Deltaproteobacteria bacterium | reverse complement strand
CCGACCGCAGCACCGTGGGGCCAACTCGGGAAAAGCATATCTAGTACGCCAGTCTCTTCTCGATGCTGAAGTGTGCTTCCGCGAGTAGATTGGCGATTCGCGCCCCGGAGTTACCGTCGCCGTAGAGCGGATCGGGTTTGCATCGACCGCCCTTCACGGCTCGCTGTATCGCCGCGAGGATGGCACTTCGCTCGTAGGCAACGTCGATCGTGTTCGCGCCGCGCTCCCGTCCCTGCTGACGGCTGCCGATGTTGATCGTGGGTGTCCCCATGTGCGAGCACTCGCGGATTCCGACGCTGGAATTGCCCACGATGCAGAGACTGTCGTTCAGAAGACGCAAAAAGTCCTCAGGAGGGAGGTTCTTGAAGAAGTGAATCCGCGGGAGGGTGTGGGTTTCGCGAAAGGCGCGAATGCCCTTGGATGTGCCGTCGGATCCCGCGTCGACGTTCGGCCAGAACCAGAGCGCGGGGAGGTCGCTGTCCACGACCGCGTGAAGCGTTTCCGTGACGTGGTGCCGCGATTCGTCGTGCTCGGTCGTCACGGGGTGCTGCAAGACCACGATATAGCCCTTCGAAAGATCGAGTGCCTCGCCGACTCCGCCATATTTCTCGAAGAGGTGGTCACGCGGAACTGCAGGAGAGTTGAGCGCTCGATTCACGACGTCGATCGATGGGCAACCGGTGACGAAAACCCGCTCCGGTTGCTCACCCATCCGGATGACGCGCTCCGCAGCCTTTTCGGTCGCGACAAAATGCAGGTCTGCGAGCTTGGTGACGGCGTGTCGCACCTTTTCATCGATGGAGCCCGTGACCTCACCTCCCTGGACGTGAACCAGCGGGATGTTGAGGTAACTCGCCGAAACGGCGGTGGCGAGTGTTTCGAAGCGATCGGCCACTGTAACCACGGCATCGGGCCGGAGGTTGTCGAAAACCGTTGCGAGTTCGGCGAGGCCAAAGCCCGTGGACTTGGCAGACGTGACCAGGTTCTCCCCTTCCATGATCATGTAGACACGGCGGTCGATGTGGAAGCCTTCCTTCTCGATGATCCGGTGGGCATTTCCGTAGCGATCGAGTAGCGCGGAAGCGGCCACCACGAGCTGGAGTTCGAGGCCGGGGTGTTCCTTGATCGCCTCCAACACCGAGCGAATGCGCGAATAGCTTGGGCGCGCGGTGACGACCACGCAGACCTTTCGAATCATAGTTGTACCTATTCCAGATCTTCTGGTGTGAGCAGGGTATCCCGATCGACCGCTGTGCGCAGGCGGCGGCCCACGAGGGACGGGAGTTCGCCGGCGGGGATGCCCGAACCGGGCTTCTTGGTGGTGAGGTGTTCCTCGCGGAGCACGGTGCCAGCCGGCAGGTCATCGCGAACCACCACGCTCTTCATGAAGATGCCGCGAAGGGAAGTCACCGATTCCGGTAGCTCGTCCTTGCTCGCTGGGTTGGCGCGCATCCGTTCGATGAAGTGGATTCCATCCACGAGCTGGCGCATCTCCGCTGGTGTGATCGACGCGACCACGTCGGGTCCGAACATTTCCCGGCTCAGCGTGAGATGGACCTCCAGTACCTCGATCCCGAGGGTTGCGGCCGCGAGGCCCGGGTAGATGGTGGCAGAATGATCGGACAGGCCCACCGCGCAGCCGTAGCGTTCTCGAAATGTCGGGATGAGATTGATTCCCACCAGTTCGGGCGGGCAGGGGTAGATCGAAGTGCACTGCATCACGGCCAGCGGAACGCCCGATTTCTGGATCCTTTCCACCGCGGCATCGATTTCGTCAGACGGGCTCATTCCGGTCGAGAGCATGATCGGGAGGCCCGTTGCGCTCATGGCGTCAAGCAGATCCGGGTTCGAGATTTCGCCGGATGCAACCTTCCACGCGTCGACACCCACTCGGGTCAGTAGCTCTGCGGCTTCCATCGAAAACGGAGAGCTGATGAAGAGCAGGTCTCTCTTGCGGGCGTGCTCTCGCAAGCCGGACCAATGCGCCTCGCTGAACTCCATGCGCTTCCAATAGTCGATCCGGGTG
>JAFDAW010000398.1 GCA_019313605.1 Deltaproteobacteria bacterium | reverse complement strand
GAGAACGTACTGGGCGGGAGCTTGATCATTGGGAGTCGAATCGAGCATGAATGAGGGCCCCGCCATCGAGCGCCGGAGGCCGGCGATCGAGAGCATCGCCGATCTTGCGGAATTGGTGGGCGCGCCCACTCGGGCCGCGACGGAAGTCCGGATCCTGCGAGATGGAGAAGGCGCCTTCCCCGCAATGTTCGAACTGATCGACGCGGCGCGATCGGAAGTACTCTTCGAAAATTTCATCTTCGCGGGAGACGAGACAGGCCGGCGGTTTGCGGACGTCTTGTCCGCCGCGAAACAGCGAGGCGTGGATGTCCGCGTCTTGTACGACCCGGTCGGAACGATGATGGTGCGCGGAGGCTCCATCGCCAAGACACTGATCGAAAAAGGCGTCGTGACACGCGCGTTCAGTCCTCCCACTTTCGCTGATCCGCGTACCTGGGGCCGGATGCGCCACCGCGACCACCGGAAGACGCTGACCGTCGATGGAGAAGCAACGGTCGTGGGTGGGCTTTGCATCAGCAACAACTGGGCACCGACCCGTCAAGGTGGCGAGGGGTGGCGAGACACGGCACTGCTCGCGCGCGGACCGATCGCCGCAGACGTCAAACGAGCATTCGAAGCGATGTGGAAGCGAGCGGACGGAAGTGAGGTGCCGGTCCATCCGGTGACAGCCGCGCCCCTGTCTCCACCGGCCGCGTTGGTGGTAGCGGATCGGCCGGGCGTTCAACATGTCGCCAACCTCTACGCAGCGATGGCCGATCGGTCACGGCACAGCCTGGAAATCACCGATGCCTATCTGGTGCTCCAAAAGAGCGCGCAGGCGAGCTTCTGCGGGGCGGCTCGCAGGGGCGTTTCGGTCCGCATGCTCCTACCCGGCCGCAACAATCACCCGCTCGCCGGAGCTGCATCCAGAAACGGCTACGAGTCTCTTCTTCAAGCGGGCGTGGAGATCTGGGAGTGGGACGGCGCGATGATCCACGCCAAGACCGCGGTCATGGACGGCGACGTGACGCTCGTCGGATCGAGCAATCTCGATCCTCTTTCGATGCACCGCAACTACGAGTTGAATCTCCTGGTGGCGGATCTGAATACGGGCGCGCGCATGAGCGAGATGTTCGAGCGCGACCTCACCACCGCTACCCAGATCAAATTATCGGCCTGGCGGAGGCGCCCCGGCTGGCAACGCCTGGCAGAATCCATTGGCGGGCTATTCGGATCGAGTCTCTGACACGAACAGGTTTGAATCAGCCGTCGGATGTAGATGTCGCCACCGATCGACAGCACGCCCGCGGGCTCACCGATGAACACGCCAAGCGCGAGGCCGAAGAGGCCCCGTGCAACCGGGCTGAGGCCGCGAAGAATTCGCATCGCCGAAAGTGGATCTAGATTCAACGCTCAGCGGCAAATTATCGCTACGATGCTCTGTGGACCGTGTTCGAGCGCCAATCATGGACTGTTCGCTGATTCTCGAAGCTAAAGAGCGAGTTCTCTCTGGCGCAATCGAGCCATGATTCGGGAGACCGGATTTGAGCAAAGACCAGAAGCCCAATCGACCTCACTCGGAAGCCGATACCCGTTTCGATCCAGAGTACGCACGAGAGCAGCTCGCGAACGGCGAATCCCATCGACGCGCGGATCGCGATCTCGAGTTCCTCGACCAACCCGAACTGCGCTCGGTTCGCCTTCAACTCGAGTACCTGAAACCGGAACTCGCGTTCGAGAAGCTGGGCATTCGCTCGACGATCGTCGTGTTTGGCAGCGCGACACTGATCGACCCAGAGGACGCACAACAACGGCTCGAGGAGGCCGAGCAAGCGTTTCAAATCGCAGCTGGAGATGAACAAGCGAACGAGAGACTCCAACGGGCTCGCAGTGCGCTCGCGAAGAGCCACTACTACGCAGTCGCCAGAGAGTTCGGCCAACGGATCGGCCGTTATGGCGAGGGACCGATCGACAATCGCCTCGTGGTGGCCACGGGTGGTGGGCCGGGCGCGATGGAAGCTGCGAACCGGGGCGCCCACGACGTGGGGGCAGT
>JAFDAW010000397.1 GCA_019313605.1 Deltaproteobacteria bacterium | reverse complement strand
CCAATTCTTTCGACATCCGATAGCGCCCTCACCTACCCACAATCATCCTCAGGTTTCAACTATTCAACAACGTCCCCACCCGGGTTAGACGGGCGTCACGCTGCGCCACTTCGCAGGCGGGACATCACGGCGGTCCTCGGCGGCGGCGAGGCGTGCGGCGATTTCGTCGCGTAGCGCCTCGGGGGGGACGATTGCGTCGATGACGAGTTCGCTCGCGAGGCGTTCGATGTCGATGTCGTCGCGGTACTCGCGTTGCAGCCGCGCTTCGGTTTCGGCGCGCTCTTCGTCCCCGAGGCCCTGCAGCTTGTTGAAGTAGACCGCGTTGACGGCAGCCTCCGGTCCCATGACCGCGATCATCGCGCTCGGCAGCGCGATGCAGGCCTCGGGTTCGAAGGCGGGGCCGCTCATCGCGTAGAGGCCCGCTCCGTAGGCCTTGCGGATGATCACGCTCAGTCGTGGCACGGTGGCTTCGGAGACGGCCATGATCATCTTTGCGCCCGCGCGGATGATGCCCTGGCGCTCGACGGCCTTGCCGATCATGAAGCCCGGCACGTCGGCGAGAAACAGCAGCGGGATTCCGAACGCGTCGCAGAGCCAGATGAAGCGCGCGGCTTTGTCCGCGGAATCGACGAAGAGCACGCCACCCTTGACTTTGGGTTGGTTGGCGACGATGCCCACTGGACGACCGTCGATGCGCGCGAGTCCGGTGATGATCTCGCCCGCAAACAGCTGCTTGATTTCGAAGAACGAATCGCCATCGACGACGCGCTCGATCACCTCGCACATATCGAAGAGTTGGTTCTCAGACTCGGGGATCAAGCTTTCGAGGTCCTCGCAGCCGGCAGCCGGTGCTACGTCTTCATGTGCGGGAAGGTGCCCATCCGCGCACGACGGCATGTAGGAGAGATAGCGCCGGGCGGCCTCGATGGCCTCGGGCTCCGAGCTGGCGAGCCGGTCGCCGCAGCCAGAGACCGAGCAGTGCATTTTCGCGCCGCCCATTTCTTCGAGACTCGTGACCTCGCCGATGACCTTCTCGGCCATGCGTGGAGAGCCGAGGTACATGCTGGCGTTGCCCTCGACCATGAAGACCACATCACAAAACGCGGGGATGTACGCCCCACCTGCGGCCGACGGGCCAAAGAGCAGGCAGACCTGCGGCACCATGCCGGACATTCGCACCTGGTTGTGGAAGATCCGACCCGCACCGCGGCGGCCCGGAAACATCTGGATTTGATCGGTGATTCGCGCGCCCGCCGAATCCACCAGATAGACGAGCGGCACGCGCTGGCGCTCGGCGTGCTCCTGGATCCGCAGAATCTTTTCGACCGTGCGGGCACCCCAGGACCCAGCCTTCACCGTCGAATCATTGGCCATCACGCAGACCGGCCGGCCGTCGATTGCGCCGCTGCCGGTTATGACACCGTCCGCGGGAAGGTCGCCCGCCAGGCTGTTTGCAAACGCGGCGTCTTCGATGAACGAATCTTCGTCGAGCAGCAGATGTAGGCGCTCGCGGCAAAAGAGTTTGCCGGCTTCGCTGCCCTTCTTGTGATATTTCGGGTCGCCGCCGCGGCGAATCTTCGCGAGTCGCTCGTTGACTTCGGATCCGTCCTTCAAGCCCCCTCCCCCTTGTCGGTTCGCGCCCACCCGCCGCGGTCAAATCGCCCGGCGCTCGCGCTCCCGTTCGCCGAGTCTCGCGCGAAACACACGTCCCGGCAGCGGCCTGGCGAGAACATCGCGTTCGAGCCAGGCGCTCGCGTCCACGAGCGCATCGAGGTCCACCCCGGTGCGGATGCCCTCGCGCTCGAAGAGATCCACCAGATCTTCGGTTGCAACGTTACCCGATGCGCCGAGCGCATACGGGCAACCCCCGAGGCCCGCGAGCGAGGAATCGAAGATCCGCACGCCTTCCTCGAAACCGGCCTGCGCATTTGCGAGTGCGCGGCCATAGGTGTCGTGCAGGTGCAGCGCGACGCGCTCGATCGGCACCTCCGAAGCGATCGCGCGCACCAGCTCGCGCACCTGATTCGGGTGGCCGACG
>JAFDAW010000133.1 GCA_019313605.1 Deltaproteobacteria bacterium | reverse complement strand
CCGGTAACGCGGCACTTTCATGCCAAACCCGGTCAGATCGGTCTGGATCAACTCGGGGGCAACGCTGACGTCGAGTGCTTCACCGTCGCGCAAGATGTGCAGCTCGAGAGGATCACCCCGACTCGCGCGAACTGAATTGGCGAACGACTCGAAGCTGTTCGATGGCAAGCCGTCGACGCGCTGAATCAGATCGCCACCTTGCAGTCCCACTTCTGCAGCCGGAGAGTCTTCGGACACCTCCGCGATGAGCACGTTTGCGCGAATCACACCGAGGCTCTCGAGATCTCCGAGTGCGGGAACCTGCAGGTTCAGCTCTTCCGGGTTCTCGCGACCGCGCTGGAGCGCGATCGAAACATCGCCGCTGTGGCCGGCCGCCGCGTAGGCGTCGGCGAACGCGTACCAATCCGCGACGGGCGCTCCCGCGACCTCGGTGACGAGATCTCCTGTGCGCAGACCCACGCGGTAGGCGGGCAACGCGCGATCCAGCAAGGCGACCATCGCCTGGGGGCGACGGTGATAGAGCCCCGACCAGCCCACTTCGACGAGTTCCCCGAAAGGATCCGGCCGCTCGCGCAATTCGATCGACAGGCGCGCGGTCTCCTGCGCACCGTCGCGCTCGTACTCGATCAGCAGTTCGCCACTCGCGTGCGCAGAAATCGCGTCGCTGATCTCTCCCCACCACTGCACGGGCGTACCGTCGACCGCGGTCACATGATCGTTCGGCCGCAGACCTGCGGCGGCCGCGGGCGAGCCGGCATCGACCTCTCCGATGATCGAATCGGCCTGCGGAAACCCCACCGCGAGAATGCCGGTGTAGATCAGTACGGGCAGCAACAGATTCATCGCCGGCCCCGCGAAGATGACGATCAGCTTCTGCCAGAGCGGCTTTGATTCGAGGGTCTCCTCCGGATAGGCAGCCAGTTCGGAGGCGGTCTCGGGGTCGGGCGTTTCGCCGAGCATCTTCACGAAACCACCGAGCGGGATCCAGCCGACCACGTACTCGGTGGTGCCGCGCACCCAGCGCATCCGGAACCGCCCGATTCCGACGGGTGAACCGAAGCCGAGCGAGAACTTCAACACGCGAATCCCGCACGCCTTCGCGGCCAGGAAATGGCCCAGCTCGTGGACGAAGATCAGCACGCCGAGCATCACGATGAACGCAAATGCGTAACTCGAAGCCTGATAGGCCGCGGCGAAGAAATTCACGCGGTGCTCCCGATCCACTCGCGCGCGCAGGTTCGCGCCCAGTCGTCCGCCTCATCGACGTCGGCGAGGTCGCGCAGTGATCTCGATCCGCTACGGCCGACGTGCGAGTTGAGCACGGCCCCGTTGGTCTCCGCGATCTCGGGGAAGCGAATCCGCCCATCGAGGAATGCCGCAACCGAAATTTCATTGGCGGCGTTGACGACCGCGGGCGCCGCTTCGTCGGCGCGCAGCGCCTCGAAGGCGAGTTCGAGGCACGGGAATCGTTTGCGATCCGGCGTCTCGAAGTCCATCCGCCCGAGCGTTGGCAGATCGAGCACCGGCAGATCGAGATCGATCCGCTCCGGGTAGGCGAGCGCAACCGCAATCGGCACGCGCATGTCGGGCAAGCCGAGTTGCGCGAGCACTGATGTATCGACGAACTCGACGAGCGAGTGGATGATCGACTGGGGATGCACGACCACGTCGACCCGTTCCGGCGGGATGTCGAACAACCAGCGCGCCTCGATCACCTCGAGGCCTTTGTTCATCAGCGACGCCGAGTCGATCGTGATCTTCGGCCCCATGTCCCAGTTCGGGTGGTTCAAGGCCTGCTCGATCGTCGCGCCGGCAATCTGCTCGGCGGTCCAGGTGCGAAACGGCCCACCCGACGCCGTCAGGATCAGGCGCTCCACGTCTTCGATACGTTGGCCGCAAAGCGCCTGAAAGATCGCGCTGTGCTCACTGTCGACCGGCAACAGCGCCACATCGTGCGCCTTCACCTCGCGCAGCACGAGAGCGCCAGCCGTCACCATCACTTCTTTGTTGGCGAGTGCGATGTCGCGGCCCGCCCGGATCGCCGCGAGAGTCGGCTCCAGCCCCACCGCTCCGACCAGAGCGGAGACCACGAGATCCGCCGGATACTCGGCAACCGCCTTCAATCCCTCGTCGCCAACGAGCATCTCGACTGGCTGCGAGCCGAGGCGTTCGCGCAGCTCGGCGGCACCAGCCGCGTCGGCGACCGACACGAGCCCGGGGCGGAAGCGGCGAACCTGATCGGCCAGTTTTTCGATATTGCGCCCCGCACCGAGCGCAACCACTTCGAAGCGTTCGGGCGCGGCCGCAGCGACGGCCAGGGTCTGTTCGCCAATCGATCCGGTACTTCCGAGCAGCGAGAGCCGCTTACTGTGGGGAGCGTCAGCGACTGTCATCTCTCGCCCCGCGCACCTGTTCACTCGTGAGGCCGAAACGCCGCTCGCGACTCTGGTAATCGCGCACCGCATCGATCAGCTCGCGCTCGCCGAAATCTGGCCACATCACGTCGGTGCTGTAGATCTCGGTATAGGCGATCTGCCAGAGCAGAAAGTTGGAGACTCGCAGCTCGGCCCCGGTTCGGATCAGCAGGTCCGGGTCGGGCACCTCGGGGTCGTAGAGATAGGCGGCGAAGGTCTTTTCATCGAGGCTCTCGGGATCGATCTTGCCGAGCTCGGCGTCTCGCAGCAGCTTGCGCGCCGCATCGACGATCTCCGATCGCCCGCCGTAGGAGAGCGCGAAGACCAACGTCATGTTCGGATTGTTCTGGGTTCGCTCGATCGCCTGATCGACCTTCTTTTGCAGGCGTTTGGGCAGTCGATCCGGCCGGCCGATGGACCGCAGCCGGATGCCCTTCTCCATGACCTCGTCGATTTCGATTTCGAGGTAGCGCTCGAGCAACCCCATCAGCGACGCGACTTCCAACTTGGGGCGGTTCCAGTTCTCGAGCGAGAACGCGTAGAGGGTCAGCCAACGCACACCGAGGTCGTTTGCACTCCGAATCACGGACCGCAGCGCTTCGAGCCCCTTCTTGTGGCCCTCGTTTCTGGAAATTCCGCGCGCCTGGGCCCAGCGCCCGTTGCCATCCATGATGATGGCAATGTGCCTGGGGATCCGGTCGCTGTTCAGCGGAGGCTCGGTCATCGTCAAACCTGAAGGATGTCCTCTTCCTTTTGCGACGCGATGGCATCGACTTCTTTCACCATCGCATCGGTCAAGGCTTGAGTCTTCTTCTCTTCTCGATGTTTGTCGTCCTTCGGCAGCGCGCCCTCGGACTCGAGATCCTTGAGCATCGAAAGGGCGTCGCGGCGCGACTCGCGGATGCCCACCTTGTGATCCTCGGCCGCCCGATGCACCTGCTTGACGAGATCCTTGCGCCGCTCCTCGGTCAACGGCGGTACCGGCACGCGCACGACCTTGCCGTCATTGGAAGGGGACAACCCCAGGTCGGCCTTCATGATGGCCTTCTCGATATCGGTCATGGCGCCCTTGTCATAGGGAGAAACCACGATCAAACGAGGGTCGGGCGTGGTGAGGTTCGCGAGCTGATTCAACGGTGTCGGCGTCCCGTAGTAGTCGACCTGGATCCCGTCGAGCAGCGCAACGCTTGCCCGGCCAGTGCGAAACTTCTGGAGTTCTGCCTTGAGGCTTCGGATCGCCTTTTCCATGCCCTCGCGGGCTTCGTCATGAATTAGAGCGGCGTCTTCGTCTGCCATGCTGGATGATTCCTTTCGCTCTTGGCGCGAAGCCCTGGAATCAGCTCGCTCGAGCTCCCGTGATTCGCGCGCCCCTAACCCTCGACCCGTGTACCGACCGCCTTGCCCGCAGCAAGTTTCTGGAGGTTTCCAACTTCTTCCATATTGAATACGACGATTGGAAGCTGGTTCTCGCGGCACAGCGCGAGCGCAGTCTGATCCATGACCCGCAGGTTCTTGACGAGCGCCTCCTCGTAACTCAACTGCGAGTAGCGCTTTGCGTCGGGATCGGATTTCGGATCCGCGCTGTAGACCCCATCAATGCCCTGCTTGGCCATCAAGATGATCTCGGCCTGCATTTCCGCTGCGCGAAGCACCGCCGCGGTATCCGTGGTGAAGTAGGGGTTTCCGGTGCCACCTGCGAAGACGACCACCCTGCCCTTTTCGAGATGCCGGATCGCGCGGCGGCGAATGTAACCCTCGGCGACGGTCTTGATCTCGATCGCAGACTGAACCCGGGTGTCGAGCCCTGCTTTCTCGAGCGCGTCTTGCAGAGCCAGCGCGTTGATGACGCTGGCCATCATCCCCATGTAGTCGGCGATGGCCCGGTCCATCCCCTGGTCGGCCGCCGAAATGCCTCGAATGATGTTTCCGCCGCCGACGACCACACAGATCTGAATCCCGAGTTCGTGCACTTCGCGAATCTGGGCCGCGGTCTGCCCGATGACGGTCGGGTCGATCCCGAAGTCCTTACCGCCGGCGAGCTGGCCGCCGGAAAGCTTGATGAGCAACCTGCGATAGGCGGCCTTCACTCCTCCCCCGTCTCTCCTTCGCCGAGCTTGTAACGCTGATATCCGTTCACAGCGATCTCGGCACCGACCTTGGCTCCCACGTCGCGCAGCAGATCGCCAATGGATCGATCCGCATCCTTGACGAAAGCCTGCTCGACGAGACACACCTCCGAAAGATACTTGTTGATCCGCCCCTCGATGATCTTGTCCACCACCGCTTCGGGTTTGCCGCTCTGGATTGCCTGGTTGCGGTAGATCGAGCGCTCCGCTTCGAGCAGCGCAGGGTCTACACCCGAGCGATCCACCGAGAGCGGACTCGGATCGGCGGCCGCCACGTGCATGGCGAGATCCTTGGCGAGATCCTCGAGTTCGGCGCCAGAGCCCTCGGTGGCGAGCGTGACGATGACGCCGAGGTTGCCACCCGCGTGAACATATCCACCCGCGACACCGGAAGCA
Source organism: Deltaproteobacteria bacterium (assembly GCA_019313605.1). Classification (GTDB taxonomy): domain Bacteria; phylum Myxococcota_A; class UBA9160; order UBA9160; family SMWR01; genus JACZVU01. The sequence goes on along the minus strand of JAFDAW010000133.1, from coordinate 9,624 downwards.
CCCGCATCGAGGCGCGTCACGCGCTTGACGACGACGTTCTCGCCCAAGCGACTGATCGCGGCGGTGACCTTTTCGGCCACCGTTTCTCCGTCGAGCGATGCCTTGAGCAGCGAGTCGGCGCTATCGACGCTCGCATCCTTCGCAACCAACTCGGCGAGCTGTTTGCCGAAGTCGACGAACACATCCGTGCGCGCGACAAAGTCAGTCTCGCAACCCACTTCGATCATCGCGGCGACGGTGCCGTTGATCGCGATCGAAACGGCGCCTTCGCTGGTCGCCCTTCCACCGCGCTTGCCCGCTTTGGCTTGTCCGCGCTCGCGCAGCAGCTCGACGGCCTTTTCGGCGTCGCCATCCGCGTCTCCAAGCGCTCGTTTGCAATCCATCATGCCCGCGCCGGTCTTGTCGCGTAGCTCCTTGACCGACTTCGCTGAAATCTCACCCACCGAACTTCTCCCTATTTTCTCCGTGCTCCGATTTCCAATTCCCAATTCCCGCTTGATCCGTACGCGGGGCAGATCCAGCTCTTTCTCGATTGAATCCAACCCGCCCCGGATCGGCGCGCGTCAGGCGCTCTTGGGGGCTTCGACTGTTGCCGCTTCCTCGGTCTTCTCGGGCTCGGCGGTGGCCGTTTCCTCGGTCTTATCGGGTTCGGCGGTGGCCGTTTCCTTGATCTTCTCGGGCTCGGCGGTAGCCGTTTCCTTGATCTTCTCGGGCTCGGCGGCGGCCGTTTCCTTCTTCTTCTCGGGCTCAACAGCGGCCGTTTCCTTGACCGCGGCTTCCCGATCCGACTCTCGCTTCTCGGCAACGGCCGTTGCGGCTCGGCCGCGGCGCGGCGGCTGCTTGATTTCGACTACCACGCGGCCGCCCGGCCGGGTTGCAGCCTTGTCGCCCTTGGCGGCTCCCTTCGCCTTGCCCTTCTCGGCCTCCTGGCTCTGGATGCGGTCGTTGTGGATCGCCTCGCCCTCCAGGCAGACGTTCGCCACTTTCGAGCAGTAGAGCTGGATCGCGCGAATCGAGTCGTCGTTGCCCGGGATGTTGAAGTCGATGTCCATCGGGTCGCAATTCGAGTCGACCACGGCGACGATCGGGATCGACAGGCGATGCGCCTCCTTCACCGCGATCGATTCGCAATTGACGTCAATGATGAACAGCGCCTGCGGCAGTCGAGACATCTCCCGGATCCCGTCGAGGGACTTCCGGTATTTGTCGACCTGCCGATTCATCCGGGCGAGATCCTTCTTCGAAAGCTCCGCCGATTTCTCCTCGTCTCCAAGGGTTTCGAGCATGACCTTGAAACGATCGATCGACTTCTTGACGGTCTTGAAGTTGGTCAGCATCCCGCCGAGCCAGCGGTTGTTGACGAAGTACTGATTGGCGCGCTCGGCCTCGAGCTTGACCGGCCCCTGGGTTTGTCGCTTGGTGCCGACGAACAGCACCTTGCCGCCGCCGGCGACGATATCTCGCAGGAAATCGAGACTCTCGCGGAATCGCGGCAACGTCTGATCGAGATCGATGATGTGGACGCCGTTGCGCTGCCCGAAGAGAAAGCGCTTCATACGCGGGTTCCAGCGGTGGGTCTGGTGACCGAAGTGGACTCCGGCCTCCATCAGGTCGCGCATCGAGACTTCCGAAGTCAGGCTCGCAAGAGCAGCGCCGCTGGTTGCTTCGGCGGCTGCTGCGCTGGTCTCTGCGACATTTGCGGGGGGGGGGGTTCCGGCTTCGCCCGAAGCCGGTGTCTCAGCCGTCAGATCGGCCATGGTTCTTTCTCCTTCGCGGTTGTGCGTCCGCCCCGGCCCGTCATTCCCCAACCGCTGACCTTCGACGGAAGTCCGTCCGCAAGTGTCAGGGCACCGCAGGGGCAGGCCTGGAACGTGTGATTTGTCAAAGGGTTAGCAGAGTCGACAGGCTCCGGCTAACCGGCCGAAAACCAGCTGCACAGAGTCGGCCGTAAGCCGCCACCAGCCCTCCCAAAGCAGCTCACGTGGTGTATTCGGCATTGATCTTCACGTAGTCGTATCCGAGGTCGCAGGTCCAGATGTGCGCGCTCGCCCGGCCCGCAGCGAGATCGACCGCCACCTCCACCTCGGGCGCCTGGAGCTTGCCGGCGGCCTTCCTGCGCGCCGCGGGTCCGGTGGAGGCGCCGGCCCGAAACACCGTCACCCCGCCCAGCCGCACCACCGCGCTGTCGAGCTTCAGCCGGACCTGGGCGGCACCTACCGTTTGCAGGATCCGCTACCGTTTGCAGGATCCGCCCCCAGTTCGCGTCGCCGCCGAAGAGCGCGGTCTTCACGAGCATCGAGTTGGCGATTCGGCGGGCCGCCCGCTCCGCGTCGGCGCCGCTGGCGGCGCCCTCGACGCGGACCGTCACAAGTTTGGTGGCGCCCTCTCCGTCCCGCGCGATGTCGCGGGCCAGCGCGACGGAAACCTTCTCGACCGCCGCTGCGAACGCGGCGGCACCGCGGCTGCGCGGGCCGCGCAATTCTCGATTGCCCGCGACCCCGTTGGCGAAGAGCAGCACCATGTCACTCGTCGATGTTTCTCCGTCGACACTTAGGCGGTTGAAGCTGGCGTTCGTCGCATCGCGCAACACGCGGTCGAGCGCGGGAGCCGCAACCGCGGCGTCGGTCACGAGGAAGGCGAGCATCGTCGCCATGTTCGGTTCGATCATCCCCGACCCCTTGGCGATCCCGGCCACCGTCACCACGCAGCCGTCCACGTCCGCGGTCGCCACGGCGGTCTTCGCAAATGTGTCGGTGGTCCGGATGGCCTCGGCCGCATCTCGCAGGCCGGATTCCGCCAGGTCGGCCGCTGCCGCGCGAATGCCCTGCCGAATGCGAGGCATCGGCAAACGCGAACCGATCACGCCCGTCGACGCGACGAGCACCTGCTCTGCCGGCACACCGATCGCCGATCCGGCGCGCTGCGCCATCTCGGCCGCATCGCGCAACCCCTGCGCGCCCATCGCAACGTTCGACACCCCGCTGTTGATCACCACCGCGCGCGCACTGCCCGCGCGAATGCGATCGCGAGAGATCTCGACGGGAGCGCCAACGACAGTCGATTGGGTGAACACGCCCGCTGCGCGAGCCGGCGCGTCGCTTGCGATCAGGGCGAGATCGAGCCCGGCCTCCTTGACGCCACAGTGGACGCCGGCTGCCTTGAAACCGGGAACGAGAATGGAGGGGGTCGGCTTCACGTCGCGTCGCGCAATCAGAGTGCTCCGCAGCACTTCTTGTACTTGCGGCCCGAGCCGCACGTACAGGGATCGTTGCGCCCGATCTTGCCCGCCTTCGAGTCGGCGCTCTTCTTGGCGGGCGGCCCACCAGGCCGCGAACCCGAAGCTTCCGGTCGCTCCGCACCGGTATCGCCTTCGGGCTGCGAGCGTACGTGCGGCACCGGATCGGGAAGCGCGAACTTGAAGATCACGTCGGCCGCCTGCGTGTCGATGCGTTGGTTCATCTCTTCGAACAACGCGTAGCCCTCGCGCTGGTATTCGAGCTTCGGATCGCGCGACGCATATCCGCGCAGACTCACGCCCTCGCGCAATCCGTCCATGGTGTGGAGGTGATCCTTCCACTGCGCGTCGAGAATCTGCAACAGGATGTCCCGCTCCATCTTCTGGAATGTCGGGTAACCGATCGCGGCGTGCTCTTCGGCGAGCGCGTTACATGCCTTCTGCTTGGATTCGATGAACGCCGACACGCGATCGAAGATGGCGCGTCCGAGCGCATCTCGATCGGATGCGGGGCGTCCGTCGACGACGAAGGGCTCCTGACTCACGCCCATCGCCACTCCAAAATGCGCTTCGACAGACGCCGCCAACGAAACCAGATCCTCGGGCTCGGGATCGCCCTTCTCGGGGAGATGGTCATCGAGTGCGACCACGAGCACGCCCTCGGCCATCTCGATCACTTCGTCGTGCAGATCGGCATTGCCGAGCATCTCCCGGCGCCGGCTGTAGAACGCCTGGCGCTGTTTGTTCATCACGTCGTCGTAATCGAGGAGGTGTTTGCGGATGTCGAAGTTGCGCGCCTCGACCTTGGTCTGCGCGTTTTCGATCACGCGGGTGAGTAGCTTGTTCTCGATCGCCTCCCCATCCTCGACGCCGACGCGATCCCACCACTGGGCGACGCGCTCCGACTCGAAGATCCGCATCAGATCGTCTTCGAGCGAGAGGAAGAACTGACTCGAGCCCGGATCCCCCTGACGGCCCGAGCGGCCGCGCAACTGGTTGTCGATCCGACGGCTCTCGTGGCGCTCGGTTCCCATGATGTGCAGGCCACCGGCCTCGACGACCTGCTCGCGCTCCTCCAGACACTGATGCTCGAAGCTCACGAGCCAATGCTCGTACTCGGGGTGTTGCTTGTCGTGTCCGCATTTGGCCAACGCGAGGAACTCGGCGTTGCCGCCGAGCACGATGTCGGTACCGCGACCCGCCATGTTGGTGGAGATCGTGAGCGCGCCGAACCGCCCGGCCTGCGCGACGATTTCGGCCTCGCGCTCGTGCTGCTTCGCGTTCAGCACGTTGTGCCGGATGCCCCGCTTCGAGAGCTTCTTCGAGAGCATCTCCGACGTTTCGATCGAGATGGTTCCGACGAGAATCGGCTGGCCGGTTTCGTTGCGCTCGATGATGTCTTCGATGGCCGCGTCGAACTTCTCGCGCTTCGACTTGAACACGACATCCTGCTGGTCGATCCGGATCATCGGCTTGTTGGTCGGAACCACCGTGACGTTGAGGTTGTAGATGTTTGCAAACTCGGGTGCCTCGGTGTCGGCGGTACCCGTCATGCCGCCCACCTTCTCGTACATGCGGAAGAAGTTCTGGAACGTCACAGACGCGAGCGTCTGATTCTCGCTTTGAACGGTGATGCCTTCCTTGGCTTCGACGGCCTGATGCAGCCCATCCGACCAGCGGCGGCCCGGCATCAGGCGCCCGGTGAACTCGTCGACGATGATCACTTCCTTCTTGCCGGTCTCGCCGACCTTCACCACGTATTCGACGTCGAGCTTCTTGAGCGTGTGGGCGGTCAGCGCCTGGTTGACGGCGTGCAGGACGGGAACCATTTGCGGGTCGTAGAGGTTCTCGACACCGAGCATCGTCTCGACCTTGTGAACACCGACCTCGGTCAGGGTCGCGCTGTGCGCCTTCTCGTCGAGCCAATAATCGCCCGTCTCTTCGACGGCCTTGCTGGCCTCTCCCTTGGTTCCCTCTTTCAGCCGCGGGATGATCTTGTTCACCACGCCGTAGATGTTGACGTTCTGCTCCGAGCGCCCGGAAATGATCAGCGGCGTGCGGGCCTCGTCGATCAGGATCGAGTCCACTTCGTCGACGATCGCGTAGGCGAGATCGCGCTGGACGCAGTGATCGAGCGCGATCTTCATGTTGTCTCGCAGGTAGTCGAAGCCGAGCTCGTTGTTGGTCACGTAGGTGATGTCGCAGCGATAGGCTTCATTGCGCTGCGCGTCGTCGAGGTTGTGGACGATCACACCGACCGAAAGCCCCAAAAAGCGATGCACCTCGCCCATCCAGGCCGAGTCGCGCTGCGCGAGATAGTCGTTGACGGTCACGATGTGGACACCGCGCCCGCTGAGCGCATTTAGATAGGCGGGTAGTGTCGAAACGAGCGTCTTGCCCTCGCCCGTCTTCATCTCGGCGATCGAACCCCGGTGGAGCACGATGCCGCCGACCATCTGGACGTCGTAGTGGCGCTGCCCGAGGGTTCGCTTGGCGGCTTCCCGCACGGTGGCGAACGCGTCGGGCAAGAGATCGTCGAGGGTCTCACCCTTTTCGAGACGCTCCCGGAACTCGCCCGTGCGAGCGCGGAGGGCCTCATCGGACAGCTGGGCGAGCGCCGGCTCGAGCCGGTTGATCTGCTCGACGCTGGGTTCGAGCTTCTTGATCAGCCGGTCGTTCGCGCTGCCAAATATCTTCTTGAAGAAGCCGAGCATGGGGCGTGCAGTCTCCTGGGGGGAGGGTGATGCGGAATCAGTGTACGAAAGCGTCGCCCGCGAGCCAATGAAGCTCGCCACCGGGCCGTCTGGGTCAAGGGGTTGGGGGGACCGACCCGAACGCCGCCCCGCTGAGAAAGCCGTTGGACCCTCTTCGCGGAGTCGCGCAACCCCCCTCATTTCGCTTCGTCGGTCGGACTCCTGTCTGGCGAACCCTGAGGATTCGCTTGTGGCGTCGCACGACCCCGTGCTGGCATCACGCTCCTGGTTGAACTCTTCTGCCGGGGGTTGGGTGGCTCGGGTGGGGTGACGGGAGGGCATCGAGCCCGGACAGACCTTGGCTGATTTGACTTGAGCTTCACCAGCCGGGGCCCAGTTGGCCGGATCGAATTCTGAGCGAGTAGCTCTTGCGTCCCGGCCCCCAAGCAGAGCTCCACACATTGAATCGGGCTCTGAGCAAGTGGCTCTTGCATTCAGGTCGCTCGGGAATGGGGGCGGGGTTCTTAATCGAAGATGTAGTCGAGGGGGTTGACGGCTTTGCCCTTCACTTCGACGACGTAGTGAAGGTGGGGCCCTGTGCTGCGGCCGCTGTTGCCCAGGGCCGCGATTCGCTGGCCGCGCTGGACGGTTTCGCCGGTCTTGACGTAGAGGTCGTCGCTGTGACCGTATTGGGTCCGCACCTCGTATCCGTGGTCGATGATGATGCTCTTGCCAAGCGGTCCGCGACTGCCGGAGAACACCACCTTGCCCTGGGCGGGCGCGACGATGTCCGTCCCGCGCTCACCCGCGATGTCGATCCCGGCGTGAAATTGTTTCTGGTTCGTAAACGGCGAAGTGCGCGTGCCGAACCTCGAGGTCAGCCAGCCCTTGGCGGGCCAGATGGCGGGGGTCGCGGCCAGGTGCGCGCGCTTGCTCTCCAGCTGACCGACGATCTCCGAGAGCGAGCGCTCCTGGGAAGCGGCCACCTCGCCGAGCTGCCTCGCGCTGCGCTGCAACGCCGCGATCAGTGGCTCGTGGGAGCCGGCGTCGATCCACGCTTGTGGCTCCTCTGAAGGCGTATCCGGCAACAGCGGCGGAGCCACCGTCGTCGGTGCTGAAATTCCAGGGACGCCCAGCTGCGGTTTGGGTTCCGGTGAATCGACACCCACTTCGGCCACCTCTTCACCACCGGTCGCCGCAGAGCCGGGCAGGTTCGCGATGATGCGTACCTTGCGCTCGAACTCACCGATGTTCGCGAGCGTCGAGCGAACGCCATTGAGCGTCACATCGAAGGCGTCGATCTGACCTTGCTGTTCGGCGACCTCGACGCGCAGCCGGTTGAGTTCCGAGTGGGCAATCCGCACGTAGATGTAGTCGGCGAGGCAGGCGGTCAGCAGCAACGCCAGGCCGCCCGCGACCCAGACCAGCTTGCGAACGAGATCCTTGCGAATCTCGTAGCGTCGAACCGGCGCGGTCTCCTCCGCCACCACGATGATGGAATAGCTATCCATTCCTCCCCTCTCGCCCAATCGCGTTCAACGGCACAATCGCGTTCAACGCACGCTGGGCAGCGTCACCCGTAGGCACAGTTTGCCGAGCTGAATCTCATCCCCAGTGTTGAGCGCCGTCCGCGGTTTCCGTTTGCCGTTGACGGCCGTTCCATTGGTACTACCGAGGTCCTCCACGAAGAACTCCTCACCGTCGAAGCCGATGGCCGCGTGGGCCCGAGAAATCGTCGGCTCCGTGATCAAGAGGTCCGCGCCGTGCCCCCGCCCGACCACCATCCAATCCCGGTCGACCGGAAGCTCGAGGCCCTCAAAAAATCCCTGCATCACCCGGACCGAAGCCCCCGAAGGAACCGGCCCGGCGAGTTCTCTCTGCTCCATCACAGCGGCAACTCCGCCTTCTACGTATATCGGCCCGACTTCGAGCCGAAATGGTGATCGAGCGCACAGATGAGTCCGCGCGCTTAACGCCCCAACGCACTGATCGGAGGTTTTTGGGGCTGGCTTAACCCCCCTGGGGGCCACGAGCGGGGGGCCGGAGCTAAAAGCGCAGGAGCGGGCTTTTGGCGGGATCTGGCGATCGGATGGGGGGCTGGAGGTGGCTAGAGGGGGGAGCGCGAGCGAATCAGCTCCTGGGCGTGGCGCCGGGTGGTTTCCCCAACCTCTTCGCCGCCCGCCATGCGCGCGATTTCTTCGATGCGGTCGGCGCCCTCCACGCGCAGCACGCGGGCCGAGGGGCGCCCCTCTACTTCGCACTTCTCGACCCGGAAATGCGCGCTCGCATAGGCGGCGATCTGCGGGAGATGGGTGATGCAGAGGACTTGATGCCTGCCGGCGAGTTCGGCCAGGCTGCGCCCCACCCGGTCGGCGGTGCGCCCGCCAATCCCCGCATCGACTTCGTCGAAGACCAGCACCATTCCGGCGTCGGCCTCACGGATGGCGGATTTGATCGCGAGAAAGGTTCGCGAGAGCTCGCCGCCCGACGCCGCCCGGCGCAGGGGGAGGAGTTCTCCGCCCGCGCTGGCCGAGAACCGGAACTCCGGCGATTCGAAACCTCCGGGGCCGCACGGGGCGCCTTCGACTGCCGCGACCGGCTCCAACGCGACTTCGAAACGCGCCTGGGGCATCGCCAGCTCTCGCAGCGCCGTCTCGACCGCAGTGCCCAGACGCTTGCCCGCCTTGCGCCGACCTTTCGACAGCCGCTGCGCGTCGGTTTGGAGCTGCTTCGCCTGCTCGGCCCGCAACGCGTCGATCGCCTGTGCGCGCTCGCTCGCGCCCTCGATCCGCTCGAGTTCGGCGGCGGCCTCGTTTCGAAAACCGAGAACCGCTTCGATCGAACCGCCGTATTTGCGCTGCAGGGCTTCGATCTGGGCGAGCCGCTCGTCGAGCGCCCCGAGGCGCGCGGGGTCTGCCTCGATACCCGCCGCGTAGCGCTCGAGTTCCGTCGCGGCTTCTCGCAGTTCTTCGCGGGCTGCGCGCATGGCGGCGAGCAGCGGCGCGAGTTCGGGATCGAGCGCCTCGATGCCCTCCAGATGGCGAATCGCCTCGGAGACGAGGTCAGCGGTGTTGGAGTCTTCGGGGGCTCCAAGATCACCCGCCAGCAGCGTCAGCGCCGCAGATGTTTCTTCACGCAAGCGCTCCGCGTGGGCGAGCCGCGATCGCTCGGTGCGCAGCGCCGCACCCTCGTCGGCGTCGAGCTGCGCGTCATCGATTTCGCCGAGCTGGTAGGAAAGGAAATCCCGCCGCCTCTCGCGCTCCATCTCTGCGGCGCGAAGTTCGGCGAGTTCGTCGTCGAGTGCGCGCAGCTTCGCATGGCCCTCGGCGACGGCGCCGCGCAGTGGCAACAGCCCGCCGGCGGTATCGAGCAAACGAGCGTGAAACTCCGTCCGCAGCAGCGACTGCGAATCGTGTTGACTCGAGATTTCGATCCGCCCGGAAAACAGTTCCGCGAGCACCGAAGCGGGGATCAGCCGTCCAGCCACCCTCGCGCGACTGCGCCCACCGCGCTGGACACTGCGCTGCACGACGAGTTCGTGTTCGTCGGCGACGAGGTCGAGCGCCTCCAACCGCGACTCGAGTTCGGGCAGGTGATCGGTGCGAAAGACCGCCTCGACGACCGCCTCGTCGCGGCCTTCGCAAACCAGCTGGGGCGACGCGCGCGAACCCGCCAACAGCGACAGCGCACCCAGTA
>JAFDAW010000132.1 GCA_019313605.1 Deltaproteobacteria bacterium | reverse complement strand
GATGACCTCCCAGGCGATCGATTCGACTCGCTCCACCGCCTGGCGGACGATCGCTTCAGTGAGTTCCCCGAAAGACTCCCAGGCAATCTTCTCCAGGGTGTCGTGGAGTTGCTGGCGCAATTCGGGCTCGATCGACGCCATCAGCGCTTCCGCCGGCTTGGCGGCCGGCACGGCGGTGGGCTCAGGGGCGGGCTCAGCGGGTGCCTCCACCGCCTCTGCACGAGTGGGCGCCGAGTAGAGGTCGGCGGCGATCTCCGCGGGCGCCTCCTCGACCACCGCGACCGCGACGGGCTCGGCTTGCGGTGGCGTGGTAAAGCCCTCGTATACCGGGTCGTGGCTCACGACGGTGGTGAGGTCGCTCGCGGCCGGAGGCGATTCGAACGGGTCGGTATCCGCCCCCGCATTGGCCTCGGGCAGTACTTCGGGGGCCAACATCGTCATTTCCGCTTCATCCGCGCGCGGCGTCTCGATCTCAGCAGGGGCGGGCCGGGTGTCGGTGACCGGCGACCCGAGATCGGAGGACGAGACGTCGTAGCCGGATGCGCCGAGCGGATCGATCACGGTGGCGTGTGCGAGGTCATTGGCATCCACGGGCGGCACCAGGTCGAGGTCGGCGAGCGGATCGGTCGGGCTCGTCGGGTCTTCGGCGAGCGCGAAATCGAAGGGTTGGTCGCCGCTGCGGCTGGCGTCCGGCGCCAGCGAATCGTCGAGGTCATCGTCACCGAGGGCCGGCTCAGCTGAGACGGCGGCCGGCGGTTCGAGTTCGTCGCCGATCGGAACGGCGTCGACGAACGAGCTGGCGGCATCGACTTCAATGGGTTCCGCCTGGAGCTCGACATCCGGCGTGACGGGCACCGCTTGTTCCGGCGCTGATGCGGACGCATCGAGGTCGCCGTCGCCGAAGGCGAAGTCGGCGGCAGCACTTCCGAACGCGAGATCGCCTCCATCGTCGAGAGCATCCTGCGCGGGCGTGACGTCGGGCGCGCTCATCTCGTCGTCAAAAAAGTCAAAAGCGCCTGCGTCGTCAGCCGAGGCGGCCGCCGGTTCTGCGGCAGGTACTGGCGTAGACGGTGCGCTGGCGGCCGCTGCATCGATCAGGTTTCGGACTTCGGCGACGAGGGATTGCGCTTCGAAGGGTTTTGCGATGTGGCCCGCCGAGCCGACGCCGCGGGCGCGCGGCTCGTCGAAGGCCTCGAAGGTTCCGGTCAGCAGCAACACCGGTATGTGCGCAAGTTCGGGATTGGCCTTGATGGCCTCACAGACCTCGTAGCCGTTCTTGCCGGGCATCACGACATCCGCGAGCACGATATCGGGGCGGAGTTCCTGGACCTTGATGATCGCATCGTCGCCGTTGTCGACGGTGACGACGTTTACGTCTTCGCTGGCGAAGCTGATCGCTACGACCTTCTGGATCGTGACGCTGTCATCAGCCAATAGAATCGTTTTCGGCATGGTCCCCCCACAGGTGCACGCGTCGCGCAGAACAGTGCTGCTCGAGCCAGCGCTCCTCGACATGTAGTATCGACGGCGGATCCCCTGGAATTGAATGGTTTTTTGCCTTTGTCACCCCGCGCGCGCCCGGCGGCGGGGTCAAGGCGGCTCCCCCTCATTCCGATGAATCCGGTGAGAGTATTCCGCCTCCGGCCGCGTGGGTCGACCGGCGGACTGGTGCACGCTGTGAGGGCCCCCAGAGCGCATGATACTCCGATCAGCCGCCCGAACCGACGTCGGTCGCAGACGCCGGGCCAATGAGGACTGCTACGCGATCGCAGCGGAGTTGGGGTATTTCGTCGTCGCCGATGGAATGGGGGGCCACAAGGCCGGCCAGCTGGCCAGCCGCCTCGCCGCCGAAGCGGCCGTGGCGGCGCTCGAAGCCCTCGAAGGTTCGGCGGCGACGCTCACCGAAAAGCTGAGATGCACCATCGCCGCCGCGAATCGGGAGATCTACGTCGCCGCTCAGACCAAGGCCGAATACTCCGGCATGGGGACGACGCTGGTTTCGCTGCTGGCCGTGGATGGGAGGGTTGCGCTCGCACACGTGGGAGACAGCCGCGCTTATCTGGTCCGTGGCGGTCGCATTCGGCAACTGACCGACGATCACTCGGTCGTCGGCGAACTCGTTCGACGCCGCGAGATCACGGAGCTGGCTGCTCGAGAACACCCGCACCGGCACGTGTTGACTCGGGCTATCGGTGTGCGGCGCGAGGTGGCTCCCGATCTCGCGGAGCTGACATCCACTCCGGGGGATCTCTTCGTACTCTGTTCCGACGGCCTGACAGGGCTCGTCCACGACGAAGAAATCGCTGAGGCGGCGAATGCCGGCAGCGACCTCGACGGGATCTGCGCGCATCTCGTCGACCTTGCAAACGAGCGCGGCGGTGAGGACAACATCACCGTTGTCCTCGTTCGCTACGAGAAAGAATCCGCCTGATTTCGCAGGGCCGGCGGGTCGGTCGCTTCGGTCGATCGCCTAGCAGTCCGTTGAAGAACCCTGACCGAGCCAGGTGCGGCCAGTCGGCCCGAGACGCGGTGGCCTAAGGCCACCTAGTGCTAGCCGGCTGCGCCGGCCGTCAAGGCACGAAACCGCAGCCATAGCTGCCGCTACGGCGAGGTTTCGTAACGCAGAGATCGGGTCGAAGGGCCGTGCCTGGCGACCGAAGGGTTTTTCAACGGGCTGCTAGCGATCCAGCATGCCTTTGAGCTTGGCTCGCAGTCGGAGTACGGATTTGGTGTGAATCTGGCAGACACGCGATTCTGTGATGCCGAGGATCGATCCGATTTCCTTCATGTTGAGATCTTCGTAGTAGTAGAGAGAGATGACCAGGCGCTCCTTTTCGGGGAGTGTCCCGATCGTATCTGCGATCACCTGCTTGCTCTCCGCGAGCTTCAATGAGGCGAACGGATTTTCGGAATTGACGTCTTCGACGATGTCGCTGAAGGTGCCCGTGCGATCGCCGTCTGAGTTGGTTCCGCGAATTTCTTCGAGATTCACCAGGGAAATACCGCGCACCTGGTTGAGGAGTTCGTGGAATTTATCGATCTGGATGCCGAGGGAATCCGCGACTTCGTCTTCGCTCGCTGTGCGCCCCAGACGTTGCTCGACTTCTCCGTAAGCGCGCTCCAGCTTCCGGCTCTTCTGGCGAACGCTGCGCGGCACCCAGTCCATCGAGCGGAGTTGGTCGAGAATTGCACCCTTGATGCGGAATTCTGCGTAGGTCTTGAACTTGCAGTTCTTCTCGGGGTCGTACTTGTCGATGGCGTCCATCAGGCCGATTACACCGGTGTTGTGGAGGTCATCGAGATCGATATGGGAAGGCAATCGAACCGCGATTCGATTGACGATGTATCGGATTAGCGGTGTGTGCTCGAGCACGATCTGCTCTTTGAGCAACGGGGGGACCTCGGAACTCTGTTCTTTCGCTTCTCTGAGCAGACCTTCCATGAATGAATTCCTCTCCTCGGCTGACGGAATGCTTTTAGGTCCCAGAGCACTTGGCTATTTGCAGCTTCGTGCTCGTTGGTTGCGCAGAGAAGCACGCGCTGTGCCAATCGGGTTGGAATGCTGAAATCGAGGGCGGGTTGCGGAATGCAACTCGCCGGCAAGATGGCCTCGATCCAGCTTAGGTGCTTGATTTCGCTAGGTTTTCGATCGCGCCAAAACGGATTGCAGGAGTCCGGAACGAGGTTCATTCACATGCCGCCGATGGCGGCAGTCGATCTCACCGGTGCGCAACAGCGTCAGCGGTTCGACGCTTGCGGCGCGGAACGGTTACGAAACCGTCAGCGTTTTGCCGGTGAAGTGCCGCTCGTCCGCGATCCGAAATCCGCCGTTGCGGGTTCAGTGCGAACGCTGGGGATCCGGTATATCGCCTGTCTCCGGTCCGGCGTCCCGTGTTGGGGCACTTCCATCTGTATCTATTGAATCGCGCGACGTTCCATCGAACTTGACACCCTTCTTCTTCATTTTCTCGAGCATCGTCGTTCGATTCATCCGGATCAGCTGCGCGGCGCGGTTCTTGTTGCCATGGGTGATTTCAAGTGCCTGGAGGATCAGGTCCGATTCGAACTGGTCGACTACGTCGCGGAAGCTCAATCCTTGCGGTGGGATCTGAGGAGCGGTGGGCGGTGGCGGACTGCTCACCTGTAGTGACTTCGGCAAGTCACTCGCGACGATCTCGGGAGCGGAGCAGAGAGTCACCAGGCGCTCGACGAGATTTTCGAGTTCTCGGACGTTTCCGGGCCAACCGAAGCTGGTCATTCGTTCGATGACCTCGTCGGAGAATTCGACGGTCTCGTTACCACGGCCTTCGTTGGCGATGTCCAAGAAGTGCTGGGCGAGCAGCGGGATGTCGTCTTGGCGCTCTCGAAGCGGCGGGACCACGATCGGAATGACATTGAGTCGGTAGAAGAGGTCTTCTCGGAAGCGGCGCTCGGCAATCGCATCCTCGAGGTCCTGATTGGTCGCGGCGATGACGCGCACGTCCACGCTCTGGGTCTTGGACGAGCCGACGGGTTCGAAGGTGCGATCCTGGAGCACCCGCAGCAGCTTCACCTGCAAGGTGGAGCTCATGTCTCCGATCTCATCGAGAAAGATTGTGCCCTCGTGGGCAACCGAAAATCGCCCTTCGCGATTGGCGACGGCATTGGTGAAGGCGCCGCGAACGTGGCCGAAGAGTTCGGATTCGAGCAGCTCTTCCGGAATCGCTCCGCAGTTGACGGTGACGAACATCTTGTCCGCCCGCTTGCTGTTGAAATGGATCGCTCGCGCCACGAGTTCTTTGCCGGTTCCGCTCTCTCCGGTGATGAGAACCGTGCTTTCCGTCAACGCCACCTTGGAGACGGTCTCCAGCACGCTGCGCAGCGCGCTGCTCGAGCCGATGATGTTCTCGAATCGGTATCTCGACTGAAGTTGACCCTGCAGGAGCCGATTCTCGGATTTCAACCGGCCGTGCTCGATGGCCTGCTCGACGAGCCTTCGCACCACGTCGAGGTGGCCCTGATCGAAGGGCTTTTCCAGGTACCAGTAGGCGCCGGCTTTGAGGGCTTCGACCGAGCTTTCCGGGCTTCCGAAGCCCGTGATCACGATGCAGGGCAGGTCCGGTGCAAACTCGTGAATCTGCCGCACCAGCTCGAGGCCGTTGATTCCGGGCATCTTGACGTCTGCGAGAACCAGGTCGATCGGCTGGCCCGAGACGATTTCGAGCGCAGATGTGGCGTCGCGCGCCGTGGCGACGTTATGGCCTACGCGAACGAGGATACGCTCGAGGGCTCGCCGATAGAGTTCCTCGTCGTCAACGACGAGGATGTTGGATTCACGCAGTGAAATTACCTCCGCTTGGCGGAGGGGGGCGCGCTTATCTTAGAGAGCCCGGCCGAACCATTCAAGCGCCTCGATTTCGAAACCGATAGGTCTGGCATGGCAGCCTCGAGTGCGGGATCCGTCGACCAACACTATTCCCCGCCTGAAGAGGCTGGCTTCGTGCTTCTCGTTGACGACGAGGCGCTCTTGCTCCGGTCGTTGAAGCGGGTTCTCGAGCGGGTCGGCTACGAGGTCGCGCTCGCGGAATCTGTGGCAGAGGCGGAGCCCTATCTCACCGATCCTCGCCTCGACGCGGTACTCGTCGACCTCCTGCTCGGGCCGGTCAGCGGACTTCAGTTGCTCGAGCAGATCAAGAGCATGCGCCCGGAAATCGAGGTCATCGTCATGACCGGCCACGGCAGTATCGAGAGTGCCGTGGGCTGCATCCGACGAGGCGCCTTCGATTATCTCGAGAAACCATTCGACGATGTTCACCGGATCCAAACCACCGTTCGCAAGGCGATCGAAAGGCGCAGCCTTGTTCGCCGCAACCGCCAGCTCGAAGACGAGCTGCGCGCGCGCTCTTCGATTCCGCAGCTCGTCGGCAAATCGCGCGCCATGCGAACCCTGGCGAGCAAGGTTCACAGTCTCAGGCACAACGAAAGCCACGTTCTGGTCCAGGGGGAGAGCGGGACCGGCAAAGAACTGGTCGCCTATGCAATCCATTCCAGCAGCCCGCGCTCTTCGGGCGATTTCGTTCCGGTGGACTGCGGGGCTCTACCCGAGACGATCATCGAAAGCGAGTTGTTCGGTCACGAGAAGGGCGCCTTCACGGGCGCGGTTGGCTCGCCGGGACTGTTTCGGATCGCGAATCGGGGAACACTCTTCCTCGACGAGATCGGTGAGATCCCGCCGCACGTTCAGGCGAAACTGCTGCGCGCCCTGCAGCACAAAGAAATTCGGCCCGTGGGTGCGGCGAACTCCGTGCCCGTCGATATTCGGGTCATTTCTGCCACCCACCGCGATCTCGCGTCGATGGTCGAAGAGGGCGGTTTTCGAACGGATCTCTTCTATCGGCTCAATGTGGTTCGGGTCGTGATTCCACCGCTTCGCGAGCGGCGCGAGGACATTCCGCTGCTCGTCCATCATTTCCTCCACAAGCACGCGGACGAGAATTCTCGAATCGAGGGGATCGACGAGCGGGCTCTCGAGTTGCTGATTGCATCCGATTGGCCGGGCAACGTCCGAGAACTCGAGAACAGCATCGAGTCGGCCATGGCGTTGGCCCCGGGGCCGCGGCTGCGCGTTTCCGATCTGGCGATCAATCGACCGGCGCGCCGCTCGACCTCGGTGCCGGTACCAGTGGATTTGCCGATTTCCCTGGATGCCTACGAGCGGTGCGCGCTCGAGCGAGCGTTGGCGGAATGTGCGGGCGATGTCAGCGCTGCTGCAAGGATTCTCGGGGTGGGTCGCAGCACCCTCTATCGAAAACTCGCGAAGCACGACATTGTCGCAGGAGGCCGCTGTCAGCCGGAATCATCGGCGGCTGCTTCTACCTCGGACCGGTACGGGATCGGCGGGGACAGCTGACCGCTCTCCCACTCCCCCGGCGATGCGTTCGAGTTGTGGATGCGCTCGCCTCCAGCGCGCAATCATTCGGGCAGGCGGTTTCACGCTTCGCGCTTGCTGGGGCGGGGCCCGATCCGGTAGGCTCGTCCTCCGCCATCTCTGCAGCATGGTCTCACCGTCCGTTGTTCAGGCGACCTGCCCCCCGTAGGAGTGAGCCAGGTGAAGCGAGCGGCTTCCGAAGTCCAAATCATTGTCGTGCGACCCGTGGAGTCCACGGCAGTGGATCCGATCTTGGCCCTACGAAGACTGGGCCCCGACGCGCGAGTCGAAACCTTGCAAAGCGCCGCTGCGTGCCGTGCGCGCTGTCGCGATGGATCGGTCAGCCTGATCGTCGGGGATTCTGCCCTCGGACCGGAATGCTGGAAGCTGCTCGAAGAGATGGAATCGTCGGGCCCGCCCGTGATCGTCATCAACGACGACAATAGTGAGTCCTTCGCACTCGAGGCCTTCAAGAGAGGTGCTGCGGACTGCGTGGTGGCGGGGGAGGAATTCGCGGACG
>JAFDAW010000131.1 GCA_019313605.1 Deltaproteobacteria bacterium | reverse complement strand
CCGCGAGAGCAGGTAGCCGTCGAGGCCGCCATTGCGCTGCACCGAGCGCAGCGCGCGCGTGCAGACCCGCAGCTTGACGTCCTTGCGCAGAGCTTCGCTCTGGAGCGTGACCTTCTGCAGGTTCGGGACGAAGCGCCGATTGGTTCGATTGTTGGCATGGGACACATTGTGTCCAAACATGCTCTCTTTGCCCGTGAGTTCGCAGCGGCGCGCCATTTCGCTCTCCTACTTCTTGCTCGCGTAGCGGCGCCGGAAGCGGTCGATCTTTCCGTCGGCGTCCAGCTCACGCATCTTGCCCGTCCAGAACGGGTGGCTGAAGGACGAGATCTCGAGTTTCACGACCGGAACCTCTTCGCCATCGATTTCGCGCGTCTCGTTCGAGGTGAGCGTCGAGCGCGTCATCCACTCGTCGCCGGTCGCGCTGTCGATGAATAGAACCTTGTGGTATTCGGGATGGATGCCGGGCTTCACGGTGCGCTCCTACCAGCTCGACTTGCGGACGCCGGGCAGCTGGCCTTTGAGGGCCATCTCCCGGAACGCGATTCGCGAGATGCCGAACTTGCGGTAATAACCGCGCGCTCGACCCGAAACCGCACAGCGGCGCTTCAGGCGCGTGGGGCACGAATTGCGCGGGAGTTTCGCGAAGGCTTCCTGGACTTCGAGCTTCTCTTCGATCGAAACATTGGGATCGTTCAGGCGCTTGCGCAGCGCGGCGCGCTTCTCAGCGTACTTCTCGATCAATTTTTTGCGGCGCTGATCGCGCAACACCTGGGATAGCTTGGCCAAATCGACACTCCTGCCCCGTCACGGGGATCCGGGAAACTATCGGTCAGGCCCCTCCACCGCAAGCCTTTCGACTCGCGAACCCACATTTCCCCCGGGGGAATAGCGGATTTTCAGTCCGCGGAAGGCCTCGCCTGCCCCGCTTATGCTACCCCACCTGCTCGTCGCGAGATTCCCGTTTCCGATCCAATTTCGAGCGAAAAATGAGTTCCGACAGCCAGCGCGTGCGATCGATCGACCCCGAGACCCTCCCGAAGCATTTCGAGGCGATCGAGGCCGAGAAGCGCTGGCACGAGCGCTGGGAGGCCTGGGGTACCTACCGGTACGATCCGTCGGCGCCTCGCGAAGAGACGTTCGTGGTCGATACCCCGCCGCCGACGGTCTCGGGCTCGCTCCACATCGGCCACATCTTCTCCTACACCCACACCGACAGCGTGGTGCGCTACCAGCGCATGCGCGGGCGGAACATCTTCTACCCGATGGGCTGGGACGACAACGGCGTCCCCACCGAGCGGCGCGTGCAGAACTACTTCCACGTGCGCTGCGATCCGCGCATCGCCTACGAGCCCGGCCTCACCCTCGAGCCCGCGAGCGCGAAGATGCGCAAACAGCGGCCGCGGGAGATTTCGCGCCAGAACTTCATCGAGCTCTGCCACGGCGTCACCGAGGAAGACGAGCAGGTCTTCATGGAGGTCTGGCACCGCACCGGCCTCTCCGTCGACTGGACCCAGACCTACGCGACGATCGACGACCACTGCCGGAAACTCTCGCAGCTGAGCTTCCGGGATCTCTACGAGAAGGGGCACGTCTACAACGTCGACGCGCCATTCATGTGGGACGTCGATTTCCAGATGGCTCTGTCGCAGGCCGACGTCGAGGACCGCCAGCAGACCGGCGCGTTTCACGACATCGAGTTCGGCGTCGACGGAGAAGACCGCGGCTTTGCGATCTCGACGACGCGGCCCGAGTTGCTGCCGGCCTGCGTCGGCGTCACCGCCCATCCCGACGACAAGCGCTACAAGGATCTCTTCGGCAAGAACGCGGTCACGCCGCTGTTCGGCGTACCGGTGCCGATCTTTCCGAGCGAAGTGGCAGACCCGGAAAAGGGCACGGGCATCCTGATGGTCTGCACGTTCGGCGATGCAACGGACGTCGAATGGTGGCGTCAACAGGATCTCGCACTGCGCCAGCTGATCGGTCACAACGGGCGGCTCATCCCGGTGGAATTCGGCTCCGAGAATTTTCCGAGCCGCGATGCAGAAGCTGCCAATCGCTACTACGCGGAGATCGTCGGCAAGAACGTCGTCCAGGCCCGCAAGGCGATCGTCGAGCTGCTGCGCGATCCCGCGGGCAGTGCGACCGGAAAGGGTGCGCCGCTACTCGGCGAGCCGAAGCCCGTCGAGCACGCGGTCAAATTCTACGAGAAGGGCGATCGCCCGCTCGAATACGTGCAGACCCGCCAGTGGTTCGTGCGCCTGCTCGACAAGAAGGCGGCGCTGCTCGCAAAGGGCGAGCAGATCCAATGGCATCCCGATTTCATGAAGGTGCGCTATCGAGATTGGACCGAGGGGCTGCAGCTCGATTGGTGCATCAGCCGCCAGCGCTACTTCGGCGTGCCGATCCCGGTCTGGTATCCGCTCGACGCCGAGGGCCAGGCCGATTACGCCAATCCGATCGTCGGCGAGCGCGAGCAATTTCCGGTCGATCCGATGAGTGACATCCCGGGCGGGTACACGGCCGAGCAGCGCGACCAGCCGGGCGGATTTACGGGTGAGTCGGACATCTTCGACACCTGGTTCACGAGTTCGTTGACGCCGCAGATCGGATCCCACTGGGGGCTCGACGACGCGCGCCACGCCAATCTCTTCCCCGCAGACATCCGACCGCAGAGCCACGAGATCATCCGCACCTGGGCGTTCTACACAATCGCGAAGGCGATGCTCCACGAAGATCAGATTCCCTGGAAGAACGTGTTGATCTCGGGCTGGGTGCTCGACCCCGATCGCAAGAAGATGTCGAAGAGCGCGGGCAATGTTCAGACGCCGCTACCGCTGCTCGAACAGTTCACCGCCGACGGTGTGCGCTACTGGGCGTCGATCGCGCGGCTCGGTACGGATACCACCGCCGACCCGAAGATCTTCAAGGTCGGCAAGCGGTTGTCGACCAAACTCTTCAACGCGGGCAAGTTCGTGCTCTCGCAGACTGCCGACGTGCATCCGATCGCAAACGAACTCGATCGATCGTTCGTCGCGAAGCTCCGCAATCTCGTCGAGCGCAACACACTGAGTTTCGAAGACTTCCACCAGGCCGTCGCGCTGAAAGAAACCGAGAGTTTCTTCTGGACCCACTTCACCGACACCTTTCTCGAGCTCGTCAAGAATCGGGCGCGGGCCGAGGGTGCCGGCGAGGCTGCGGGTCGGGGA
Organism: Deltaproteobacteria bacterium; assembly: GCA_019313605.1. GTDB lineage: Bacteria > Myxococcota_A > UBA9160 > UBA9160 > SMWR01 > JACZVU01. The sequence goes on along the minus strand of JAFDAW010000131.1, from coordinate 4,251 downwards.
TCGGCGGTCGCCGCGCTGCGCCTCGGCCTCGACGTGCTGCTCCGTCAGTTCGCACCGTTTCTGCCCTACATCAGCGAAGAAGTCTGGTCGTGGGTGTACGCGGAAGAGAAGGGCGAGCAGAGCATCCACCGCGCACCGTGGCCCGACAGCGGGGATTTTCAGGGCATCGAGCTGCCGTCGAGCGAAGAGAGCTTCGACGTCGCGGTGGCCTGCTGGACGGCGATCAACAAGAGCAAGGCCGACGCCGAGGTTTCGATGGGCCGCGAAGCGCTGCGGCTCACGATCGCTGCGAGCCCGAAGACCCTCGTACTGCTCGAGCCCGTGCTCTCGGACGTACTCGCGGCTGCGCGCTGCCTCGAGCACGAACTCGCGGGTCGCCCCGAGATGGAAGAGGGCGTCTTCGAGATTCTCGACGCCGAGTACGCGCCGAAGGTCTGAAGGGCTCCTCACGAGGGCTCGATCACCGGGCCCCATCTAGCCGTTTTCTCAGTGGTTTTCGCGGCCACGAAAAAATCGAAAAAATGGGGAACCACTCGGCGCTCTGGGGAGTCTCAGTTCCCAGAAGCACTGTGAATCTCTCCTTGTAAGTCAGATGTGGCCAAATTGGGGTCGGTGCTCGCGACGGAATTGGGTCCGCGCGGGTGCCGGCCCCGCTCCTATTGGGGCTTGTGCCCGCGGGCGTAGGCCTGCCTCAACTCGCCCTTGTCGCAAACCACCATCATCGAGCGCCAGTTCTCCAAACGGTGGGCAGCATGCTCCTCGCCGATGAGTTCGACCGCGCGCGGATAGAGTTTGTCGCGCAGCAGCTCGTATTCCTCTCTCGCCTTCTTGCGGTACCAGTCGGACCTTTCCACGACCGAGACGTCGACGAACCCCGTTGCCGAGAGGAGTTCTTCATAGCGTTCCGGGGTCTCCAGCGCGTAGGTCAGCCCCTCGAGCTTGAACCAGTAGTGCATGTCTTCGCTGTAGTCGCCCTCGCTCTTCATCCATTCGTAACACGAGAACACCCCGCCCGGCTTGAGCACGCGCAGCACGTCCTTGAGCATCTCGACCTTGTACTCGATCTGGGTAAACGCGCCCGAACTGATCACGAAGTCGAATGATTCGTCGGGAAACCCGAGCGGTCCGGGTTCGACGAGCTGGAAGTCGGTCTTCGCTTCGAGGCCGTACTTCTTGGCTCTCTGCCTGGCGAGTTCGAGCAACTGCGGTTCGAGGTCGGTGCCGACCACGTTCGCACCGTAATTGCGCACGAGAAAGAATGCGGGGCCGCCGATTCCGCAGCCGATCTCGAGCACGCGCTTATCCCGCATGTCGAGGCCCTCGGCGATTTTCGCGACGTTTCCGTCGCCGCCCGGGGCCATGTATCCCTCACCCCAGATCAGCTCCAGTAGCGTGACCAACGCGTCGTCGTATTCGCTCTCGTGTGCCATCTCGAGATCTCCTCGTCCTTATTCAGCACCCTGCTCGGCTTCGTCGCCCAGGCGCCTCGCGTGGGATATCGCCATTTGGCCAGCGAGACTAACATGAATTGCGCCTCGATTGGACGGTCAAAGACTCTGCAGACCTTGTCCAGCTGGGTCGGGCGGGCCACCATATCTTGAACGCGACAGAAGGGGAACTGAAATGGCCATCTACGAGGGCGGTTGTCACTGCGGAGCGGTTCGCTTCGAGGTCGAGGGCGAGATCGAGGATGTCGCGGTTTGCAACTGTTCGATCTGTGCGAAGACCGCCTATCTGCATTGGCACGTCGAGCCCGAGCAGTTCAGGCTGCTGACTACCGAGGCCGTGATTCGCAACTATCAGTTCGGGACGATGACTTCGAAGAACTACTTCTGCGAGAACTGCGGGATCTCCGCGTTCAGACACTCCCGGACCGATCCCGAGAACGTAGACATCAACATCCGATGCCTGGACGGCGTGGACATCGATTCGATTCCGACGAAGCTGTTCGACGGCCAGAACTGGGAAGAGGCGGCGAAGAGCTGATTCATCACCCCCGACCGCATCCACACACTTTCTCGTGTCGCCGTTCAGGCCAGGGCGCTCGCGGGGATCTGGATCTGGTATTGCTCGTTCTTCGATGCGTTCCAGCGGATTGCGTCGGTGGTTTCGTGGATCAAGCGGATGCCGTCCCGGTCGAAGATCCGCAGGTATAGGTCTGGCTTCGATTCGAATAGATCCCGGAAACGCTTCGTCCCAAACAGGATTTCGAAGCGCCCGTCGTCATCCGTGTTCGTGTAACCGAGCTTGTCGTCGAAGATCAGGTCGCGATCGAACGCGCGGACGACGAGGTTCGCAAGCGGCCGCCCCGTCTCTGCTTCCTGGACTACGCCGAAGATCCGAAATTCGGTGCGGTCATTTTTTTGACTCGACACTACTTGGGGTTCTCTTGTTGGTGTTTTTCGATGCAGCGTCGGCAGACGCACACGCGGGCAACCGCTTTTTCGGGCACTCGTGCGAGCAGGTCTTGTGGAAATTTCACTGCCTCACACCAGCATTCGGTCGCATCCGGATCTGCGACCGTTGCGCACTCGTTCAAATCACCGCAGATGGGGCATCGGGCCGGGTCCAATTCAGTCGCCTGGCTCGAACTCATTACGCGTCCCTCCTGGAAGTTCAGATTTCGCCCAAGGATACCAGAGCTCGCTTAGCGCGCGTCGAGCACCGCGAGTGCGGCTCGCCAGGCCTCGAATTTGTCCTCGTAGCGGGTCGACGCATTGGCGGGGCTCGTGGAGGGGAGGCGGTGGTAGGCGATGTCGCCCGCTTGGCGTAACTGGGGAAGCACATGCCTCCGCCACGATGCCTCTGCCTTTGCCCCGTTGAAGCAGACAGTGTGAATCTCTGGGTGGTCGTTCAGGAAATCGCCAAACGGGTTCGCGATGATCGAAGCCTCCTCGATGTCCGAGTCGAGGCTCGTCTCGCGAACGCAGGATTGCATGACATCCCATAGCGCGATCCCGCACGCGCGCAGCTGCGCGGTCCGGGTCTCGTATGCGGCGCTGGGATCGAAGTCGAACAGCGCCCCGAGAATCTTCCAGAATGCGTTCTGGGGATGCGCGTAGTACTGCGTTGCGCGCAGGGATGCCTTTCCGGGCATCGAGCCGAGAATCAGCACGCGACTCGCCGTATCGGAAATGGGTTCGAAGCTGTGAACGCGCATCGTCATATCACGGGGCTCGTTGATGGATCAGAGGTCGAGTTGCATCAGGTAGTCGTCCATGCAGAAGCCGCCTCCGATGTCTGAGACGATCGGCCCCCGCTTGGTGAACCCGAGGCGCTCGTAGGCTGCGATGGCGATGTGGTTGCCTTTGTTGACGCGCAAGACGATGCGATCGAACGAATGGGTGCGCGCGTATTCGGAAGTGGCTTCGACGAGCTTTCGCGCGCAGCCGCGGCCTCGCTGTGCGGTATCGACATATAGTTTATGGAGCATCAGCGCGCCCGCGTCCGAATCCGGCCCGTAAGCCGAAAAGCCGACCAGCGTTCCATCGATCAACGCGCGGTCGTAGCGGATCTGTTCCTGTGTCAAATCTCGTCGCAGTGCGTCCAGGTTGTATCCCGCCTGCAGCATGTATTCGATCTGCTCGGGCGAAATGATTCCCGGGTAGTGCTCGCGCCAGATCGCGTGGGCGAGTTCCTGGATCTCGGACAGCTGACCGTCCTCGGTTGCGGGTTGGATGCAGACTTCATCTCTCACAAATCGGCTACTCGCTGAGGTCCCGGCGTCCGGTGATCGGCGCAGCGCCCGGCTGGAAGGATACGACATTGCATCTCGCGCTTACTGTGCTGCTGCTGCCGCCGAAGCGCGGGGTGAAGCCGGGGATGGAATGCGCATGAATGTGACGAATCTCCACAGCTGATAGGCGCTTTCTCGGTTCGAAAGGGCGAGTGCGGTGTACACGCTCTTTCGCCCCCTGGAGGGCGAATGTCCCTAAAAGCCCGATTGAAGCCCGCGAAGGCATGCGCGAGAATTGACCTAGTATCATTGGATGGGAGCCGTCTTGTTTCAGCCGCTGGCCTCGTTGCCCATCGCATAGGAGGACCATCCATGGACCTGGAAGAAGCGAAGCAATCGCTCGAGGATCGACTCTCCAATCTCGGCGTGAGGGTCTCCAAGATCGAAGCCGATCTGCGCAATCCGGGTTCGAGAGATTGGACCGACCGTGCCAGCGAGAAAGAGAACGAAGAGGTGCTCGAAAAACTCAACACCTCCGAGCGGGTCGAAATCGAGCAGATTCGAGAAGCCCTCGT
>JAFDAW010000130.1 GCA_019313605.1 Deltaproteobacteria bacterium | reverse complement strand
ACAAATCAAGACTTTATCGCATCACTCATTTGGACTGTAATCCGCGCACTCTTCGGTCCCGAAGCATCTGAATGATCTCTTCGGCGTTGTACCGTCTCTTCGGCATGGTTCAGATCTCCCTTTGTGGCGTTTTACCACTGTTGATCTGGACCAGTTATTTCAGGCTAGGTCACTACCACTCAAGCCCTCGGAATCGAAAGGTTCCGGGGGCTTTGGATTTTCGAGGTGGCCCGGCGAGCGGGAGTGTTCACTCTCGTAGCTTGGCGAGATTTTCCAGGTGGGTCTTGCGGTCGATCCGGTAGAAGATCAGAGGGACGAGAGCAGCAAAGTAAATCAGCATTAAGACCGGGCCGTACACTAATCCGAGACGGAAGACCGCTTCCATGGGCACATTTCCCACGTCAACCTGCGTGGGGAAGCGGATCCAATCGAGCGCTACTCCACCGACAAGCGCTCCCAGTCCGCTAGACGCCTTTTCGACAAACGTCTGAAGCGACGCGAGAACCCCCTCCTCTCTTCGGCCCGTCATGAGCTCTCGCGCTTCGACGACTTCTGCCATCATCGAGTAGGTGATCGTGAATGTGATGACCTCGAACACAAGGGCTACCACAGCGTTCACGAGCATCAGCGGAAAAAGCAGTGGGTGTTCGTTCGGCAGAAATAGGTCGAGACTTCGCAGCACCAAGGGCCAACCGTAGATGGCGATCGAAGCGATGGACGCCCATATCAATAAGGGCTTCTTGTCCCGTCGGTTCGCGAATACCGGCGTCAAGACAAGAGCGAGCACGGCTGCGATCAATTGCGTGACCATCATCCAGCTGAGCTGCGACGAGTTGAATTCCCAGTAGTAGGCCTGGACATAAACCCAGAGCACCTGAGCGCCCCCGATCGCGACCGCACCAATGACGCCATAGGAGACGAGCGCCAGAACGGCCCCGTCCGAGAGGGTTTCCCCGTACTCCGCCAGCGCACCGCGGACCCCCTCCGCTTCCTTTGCCGGGGCTCGTCTGAGCCGGGGTATTTCCGGATGGGTACCCGCCGCGGCCACCAGAATCCCCAGCATGGCGAGGGCTCCGCCGATGGCACCGGCTTCCACATATCCGCCTGCGCGCATGAGACCGTCGAAGAAATACTGGCTGCTTACCCGACAGTTCATCAGCGCCGTGCGCTCGTCGTAATCGCTTGTCAGCTCCGGAACCAACGCATTCAAGGGCACGATGAAGAGCGTGAGCGACAACCTCAAGGCAATGCTGAGGAGCAATAGGTACGTGAACAGACCCCACTGCGACAGAAGCTCGAGCGGAGGTGCCCAGACCAGAAAATAGAGGAGTCCTATCGGGATGATGGAGAAATAAAGGAAGGGATGCCGACGTCCAAGCCGAGAGTGAAAGCGGTCGGACCAGCGCCCGACCAGGGGATCGGAGATGGCGTCGACACCCAGCGCAATAGCGAGCGCAGTTCCCGCCAGTGATGCCGACAGACCCAACACTTGGCTGTAATAGAGGAGCAGGAACCAATTGATGCCGTTGCGAATGATCCCATACGAGAAGCCCGCGGAAGCAAAGGCAAGACGCACACGCAGACCCAAGGGTTTGGATTTCTGCGCGCCCGACGCGTGAACACTCCCTCGCGTAGAGCTCACCGGCTGTCAGCCGCCGCCCTGCGCCTTCGCGTGCGCTACGGTGCCGACCACGCCGCGCTGGTTGTTCCACGCCGGATCCGGCGCCTCGTCGACCCAGGCTGGGCAATCGCCCCCGTAGCTGCCGCACTGGTCGTCGCCCGAATCGTGCGCCATGTAGCCGAGCAGCGCGCGCAGGCGCGGGCCGTAGCGGACCGCGACCTCCGGCGGCGTCGACAGGTACATGTTGACCTCCGGGCGCAGCCAGCCCAGGCAGTAGCTGTTGACGAGCCCGAGGCGCGGCGCGTTGCTGTCGTTGGCGCCGCCTCCATGCCAGGTCGAGCCCAGGTAGAAGACCGCCGAGCCCTTGGGCATCACGGCGTTGTCCCAGTTCGACAGGTCGGGCTGGTGCCACGAACGCAGGAAGCGGTGGCTGCCGGGGACGACCCGCGTGCCGCCGTTCTCCGCCGTGAAGTCGCTGAGCGACCACATAACACCGAGCGTCAGCTCCATGCCGGCGACATCGATCGGGTAGACCGTGTCGTCGCGGTGCAGCGCCTGGTGTGCCTCGCCCGGCATGATTTCGATCGCGGCCAGGCTGTTGATCCGGTAGCTCGCCGCGTGCGGCAGGAAGACATCGTTGGCGACCGCGATCACGAGGTCGTGGTCGACCAGCGCCGCCGCACTCGGCGCCGTCCTCAGCACGTCGCCGTAGCGGTTGGTCTTGTCGCCGTTGAAGGCGTCCACCGTCTTCAGCCCCTTGGAATCGAGATCGGGTCGCAGCTCGGCGGCCACGGTGTCAGCGATCTCGGGGTCGACGAGCCCGGTTACGGCGACCACACCGTCGCTGCGCAGGACACTGCTGACGGTCTCGGCATCGGCCGTGGCATCGAGATAGGTGAGCATCATGACTTCCTACTTGGTGGTATCGATCATCAAACTCAATCGATTTGACGTTCGTTCGGCTTCATCCCACACGTGATCGTGGGTGTCACCGTCGTCGTGAAGGATTCGAAAGTCCTCGACGGCGTGTGACCCCGACCAGGCGATCCGGTTGCCTCTCACGAACTAGAGACGTCCCCACTATCCCGCACCTCGGCCAGAGCGCCAATGTAGGACAGTCCCTGTCCGGTGCGCTGCCCCCGGAACCCGGTGCCGCGGGGGTGCCGTTTGCCTGTTTCGTGCCGACCTAGTTGCCGCTGCGTGCCGCTCCTCGCCGCTGCCTGCTGGTCACTAGGAGCTAAGTCACTGATTTTACTCGGTGTCGTCGCTATTTCGGGGTAACCGCCCGCGGCTCGAATCCCAAATCCATTCTTCTCTCGTTCCGCACATCTGACGGGATGCACCGGCGGGAATTCGACCACAGCCCCGCTGGTCGAAAACGACTCTAACATGCTTCCTGTTTACACCGTGGCGTGTTGGGGGACTGCTGTGGGGGATTTGCACGAACGAGCACCATCCAGCTCAAACAGATTCCAGGCCTAACTCCGCAACATCCCTAGAACATTGAGAAAACCCCGACCCCCGGTTCCGCGCTCATAACCCGGAGGTCGGGGGGTGCCGGCGACGCTACGCGTCGCAGTGGCCTTCGCAGCCAAAGGCTGCTCGCGAATCCCTCCCCCGCTACCAAATCAAGCCCTCGGAATCGCTAGGATCCGGGGGCTTCGCCGATTCAGGTCTCTACGGCGCTGTTGGGAATGCCGTGTGGGGCGAGATCTCGAGGAGCGCCATTTGTCAATCCGATCCGTCCGAACCTATCTCGTCGACGCCAGGCAAACGGCGAAGGACTTCGTGTTCTGCCGCGTCGAAGCCGACTGCGGCACGGTCGGTTGGGGCGAGGCCTACACCATACCGCGCCGCGCCCGCGGAATCGTCGAGTTCGTCAAGGCACTGGGCGCGATGCTGAAGACGCTCAGTGACACGTCGCCACAGGAGTTCCGCGACAACGTGACCGGCTGGTTCGATGAGGGGCACCCCAGCATCGATCTATCGTCCGCGGCCAGCGCCATCGAGGTGGCGCTGTGGGACATCCGCGGCAAGCAGGCGGGAAAGCCGGTCTGCGAGCTACTGGGGCCCATCGTCAGGCGCTCGGTGCCGCTCTACGCCAACATGGATCCTCAGACGAAAGACGAGACGATCGACCGCCTCGTGGAACGTTGTCTCGAGGCCAGGGAACACGGGTTCGATGCGCTGAAGATCTACCCGATGGAGTACTCGCCCCTCGGCAAGGCGACGGAGTGCGTCCGTCGGGTGCGCGAGGCGATCGGCGACGATTCGCGCCTGCTGCTCGACGCCTGGGCCCTGGACGATGCCGAGTTTGCGGTGGAAGCCGCGCTTGCCTTCGCGCCCTTTGATCCCTTCTGGTTCGAGGAGCCCGTCGCAGGCGAGCGCCTCGACGACATGGCAGACGTCCGGCGCAAGGTCGGCATACCGATCGTCACCGGCGAGCGGCAGATCGGCATGCACCATTTCCGGGCTGTTCTCGACAAACAGGCGGCCGACATCCTCAACCCCGACATCGTGGGGGTCGGCGGCATTCTGGAGATGATCGAGATCGCCCGGTTGGCGGAGTCTTATGGCGCGCGAATTTCGCCCCATTGTTGGGACAGTACGATCGTAGCCGTCGCGGCGATGGCGCACGCGTGTGCGGTGATCCCGAACGCGCTGATCGGCGAGTACTTCCCTGACTTCGTGCCGTTCTGCAATCGGCTCGGCGCGATTGACCTCGACATCTCCGGCAGCGCGGCGACGATCGGCGACGCGCCGGGACTGGGCGTGCACATGGATGAAGCAGCGCTCGCCCCTTACGAGGTATAGCGACGGGCCGTCGAGGTGACGGTCGGGGCCTCGACCACTCCCGTGATGGCTTCGATCTCGCTCGGCTCGCCCCACGGCGTGCCAACGATGGCGCGCTTGGCCACGTAGATTCCTCAGCAGCGGAAGGGAAGTCGGACCCTCAGCCCAGCGGGGCGAATTCCTGTATGCAATCGGTCTGATCCCTCCCCCGCTACCACTAATGAAGCGCCCGGAGTCGTGAGGACTTCGGGCGCTTTGTTGTTTGGCCTTCCTGAAAGCACGGGCCCAAGTGTCTGAGAAGATCTGACGACGTACAGTGTTCCCCGTCAGCGATATGGATCTTTGCGAAGAAATAGCCGAGAAGCTTTCCGGCTCTGAGGGCATCTCGCACCGCGATTACCTCAACTAGCCGTAAATGCGTTTCATTTGGGAAATCGGGCTCCAATTCGGTGATTCCAGAACGAATACACAGTTGACGAATACAGAGATCGGTGTGAAAATTGGTCTGCAGTTGAAGGGAAGGCGCCGATTCTGAACGATCAGAAGACTCGCGTTAGCTAGTCGAAACTGTCAGGGCGCCAGTTCCAATGGGAACGCACGACGTCATTTCAAGCACGGACGATGCAGCCTTTGCCAGCAATGAAAAAGGCGCCATCGTACTCTGGAACGAGGCAGCAAATCGGCTCCTGGGTTACTCAGCGGACGAAGTGTTGGGCCGTTCGTGTTTCAAGGTGATCAGCGGATTCGACGTTTTCGGGAATCCCTATTGTCGGAGCGATTGCAATCTTCGCCGATTGGCGCGTTCTAACAATGCGATATGCCCATTCCAGATGCAGGTGCGAAGATCCTCAGGTGAATACATCTCGGCCGCCTTTCGTATCGTGCCGGTATCGCGGCAGCAACTGTCCGATTACCAGTTAGTTCATCAGCTGACACAGATTCATGCAACCACTGACGTAGCTCCCAAGAACTACCCGAATTCCGGTACCGCATATATTCAAGTGAAAGGGTCGCCACCAAATCCTGGATCGACTGCACATCCATTGAAGTCTCCGTTGACGAACAGGGAATGTGAAGTGCTCACCTTGTTGGCTTCCGGATTCAGCACGAACGAAATCTCGCAGAGATTGCATATCAGCGTCACTACGGTGCGTAATCACGTGCAAAACATGCTTCGCAAGCTCGCGGTGCATAGCAAGCTGGAAGCGGTGTCCGTCGCGCACCGCAATCATCTGATTTGAGTAGCGAATCCGAAAAGCAATAGCGCCGCGATTCCCGCCCGTGGTATTCAGGCTTGGTAGATTTCCCAAAATTGATTCATTTGAATCACGAAAATGATCCAACTGCATCAGTGACACTTCGCATTGTTTCGATTAGCCTCATGGCCTCGTTTTCATCGCGGTTGGGGAGGGCTCCTCGCGGATAGTTAATTCAAGCAAGGTTTTCGGCAAGGCCCGATAAGGCACATTCGGTTAGGTGAGTTTGAATAGAGGCAAGACTGCCCTATATCGAGCCAAAGAAAGAGGTTTGAAATGAGCGTGGAACGTCGATTCATCGGATTGGGCCTGACCTTGGCCTTGGCGACCACGGGGTGCGCCCCGATGGGACGCTTTCTAACCGCCCTCGACAACAAGCCGCAGCTTGAAGCCTGGGGACCCGAAACGGTGTTCCCGACCGTGGAGGGCGCGGCCATCGACGCGCTGATCTACACGTATCTGCGGGCCAAGACTGAGAACGACACTGAGCGGATGCGAGGCGGGACGATCTACCGCGTGGATAAGGGCTACAGCTACGGCGAGATCCACGCCGCCAGCCGCCTGGTCGCGTACCAGATCACCTACCCGCTGAAGCAGCAGGACGCCGCGCGCTTCCACATGTATCCGATCACAACCGGTCACGCCGTCAATCGCGCCAACGAACGGGCCAGTCAGAGAGATCGCCGCTCGGTGGCCGTGAAAGACCCCCTGCACCGACCGCTCTTCATCTTGCACCCATCGCTGGTGATTCGCGAATACCGAGACAGAGGCGACGAGGTCATAGCGTTGGCGGATCTGCGACACCCGAAGCGGATGACCCTGATCGCTGGAGGCAGCGTCGATGGGTTGATAGCGCTTCAGCTGGAAGGTCACGACCTCTACATCCGAGAGGGATGCTCAAGGTGCCACCCTCCGATGGTGCGTCCGCTGCGCGCGGAGACTGAACGCTACCGCCACTACCTGGTTGCGGGAGAGTCGGCGTACGATCACTCCCTCTCTTGGGGGTCGAAGCGAACGGGCCCCGATCTGGCCCGAGTCGCTCGGCGTTACAGCGATAACTGGCACCGGACCCACCTCATCGATCCGCGAAGCGTGGTTCCCGAATCCAACATGCCGGGATTCTCTTGGCTCGCAGAGAACACGCTCAGCGGAGACGACACAGTCGCGAAGATGAAAACGCTGCGTGCCGTCGGCGTGCCCTACGAGGACGTGGACATCGAAGGCGCCCGGCAAGCCGTCGCGGGCAAGACCGAGATCGAGGCCGTGATCGCGTATCTGCAGCAACCCGGTACCAATCTCAAGACGAGGCGTTGAGCGATGGGCGTTGATAGGAAAAAGAAACGTAAATCCTTGGTCATCCTCACATTTTCTCAGCCAGAAGGTCAATCGCCGTTTTCTCTCAGTTTTCGGCTGAGTTAAAGTCGCGGGCGAGCGGGTTCGAGCCCCGTTGGGGACGCCACCATTCTATGCTGCCCGCGCCGCCACCTGCCCTGCCACCGGTAGCATCAGCGTCACCGGCAGATCACAGACTGTGTCGTAGCGCCCCCCCGCTACCAAAATGAAGCGCCCGGAGTCGTGAGGACTTCGGGCGCTTTTGTCTTTCAAGCCTTGGGAATTTCGTCACCGATCGGGAACGGTGCGAATCGTGTCACAGCCGCTAAATGGCGTGCCATCGAGTGTTTCTCCACTGAGACAAGCTTCCGTGTCACCGATCTCGATCCCGGTTTCGGCAATTCGGAAGTGTGAGAGCAAATCCGGGAAACCATCGGCATTCACATCCCTGTGCCGCTTGTCAATGATCGCAGGAAGCGCGCCGTCAATTCCGAAGGTGAGACTCGTCACGTCGATGTCGGCGACATCGAAATCGTAAGAACCAAAGATCGCCACTGGCACCACACCCCGACTAAGCGGATTGATTACGCTGGGATCGCTGCCGGGTTTGATGCCGAGATCGACCGATTCGACGACAACTGGGGAGAAGTCGAGATCCAAAGGAGCCCCCTCATCCACTCCGACTTCGGTCAGGGCGCCTGTCAGCGGGTCAATCGTGGTCAAGGCGCCTTTCAGCGGGGTCCATGGACAACTCCAGCAAGGCTTATCGGGAAGGAAAATGAAATTCGAGAAGATGACCCCGTCGCTTCTCACTGCGAGCCCGCCACGATGCCAATAAAAAGGAAAAGGGTAATCGATCGGTACGGAGGAATTTTCTGCTCCCGTTCTGGGATCAAGGGTCATCAGCTCAAACGTGAACCGATCGCGTGGATCTCTGAAAACGTGATAAAGCGTGCCGTCGGGAGCGAAGGCAAATGCGGCGGTCCGACTGCAATAGGATCCGCAGCCGGCGGGCACTTCGGAGGCGATCAGTGTGGCTACTGCTGTGGACTTGCCGATCGCCCAGATGCTTGATGATGGAGAAAAAGACTGGTCAAACCCGAAGAGCACATCCGTTTCCGGCTGCACGGACAACGCAGTAACATTCACCTGCGAGCCGAAAACATCCGTCACGGGTCCGATGATTTCTACGACCTCGCCCGTCAGCGGATCGAGTTCCATCAGCAGGCGAGTAGACGCGCGAGGGCAGAAAGGGGGTAAACCGGGAACAGAATCGCTTTCAGCGCACCCGGCGGCGAATAGCTTGCCCCCAGAGTCGAAGGCCAGGGCGATGAACCCGAACGTGCCTTGGGGCGCGAAGGGGGTAATCGCCCCATCATTCTGGTCGACCGTGACGCTATAATTCCCACTTGCCCCGAAGAGCGTGTCGGCAGGGACTGTCCCTTCCGTGGCCCGAGCGCTTCCTACCGCGATACCGGTGATGGCAAGGACAGAAATCAGCGGAGCAATGTTTCGCCTCATTCGAGTTCTCCCACTGCCGATTCCCGCGACCAGAGCGAAATCGGCGCTGCGGAACCAAGAGCTTTCACGCAGCTGTTATCTGATCACACTACGCCCGT
>JAFDAW010000129.1 GCA_019313605.1 Deltaproteobacteria bacterium | reverse complement strand
AGGTCTGGGCCGTGATGATCACGTCGCGGAAGGTTCTGCCGCGAGAGATGCGGGCCATGAAGATACCCATATAGGGCGCGTAGGCGATGTACCAGGCCCAGTAGAATACGGTCCATGTCTGTGGAAACTTGTTGGTGTAATCCGATGTTGCACCCGCCTGGAACTGCTGGAAAGCGTCGGCGGTAAAGTGAGGCGACGTGTAGAAAGACATGCGGATGAAGTTGTTGACCATCAGGCCGATGCTGTCGGTCAGGGTGTTGAGCATGAACCAGGTCGGTCCGGCGAGAAAGACCACGCCGCACAGGACGAGGATGGCCCACAGGTTGACGTCGCTGAGCATCTTGATGCCCTTCTTCAACCCGAGACCGACCGTGACGGTGAAGATGGCGGTCCAGATCAGGACGATGATGACGTCGACGGTGAAGGTGTGGGTCAGCCCGAACAGCTCGCAGACCGCCTCGGAAAGCATCGGAGTCGCCGAGACCAGGGTCGTTCCGGTGCCGCCGACCAGGCCGAATATGAACAGCGTGTCGATGGCCTTCCCGAGTGGGCCGTTCATCCGGCCCTCGCCGAGGATGGCGGAGCAGGATGTGGAGAGCCTCAGGGTCGATTTCTTTCGGTTGTAGAACGCGTAACCGATCGGGAAGGCGCAGATGCTGTAGAGCACCCAGCCGAGCGGGCCCCAGTGGAAGAGTCCGTAGGTGGCGGCCCAGCGTGAGGCCTCCACGCTCATCGGCTCGACGCCGAATGGGGGAGCGACGTAGTGGTACGCCCATTCCTTGCTGGCCCACGCCATCAGGGCAGTGCCGATACCGGCGCAGAAAAACATGGCCACCCAGCTCAGGCGGGTGAATTCCGGCCGCGCATCGGGGCCGCCGAAACGAACTTTGCCGTATTTGCCAAACGCGAGATACAGCTCCACGCCGAAACAGAACAGGGTGAACCAGATGTACACCGCGCCGAGCTGGTTCGTGCTGAATTTGAAGATGTCATCGATGACCGCGCTGGCCCTGTCCCCGGCCAGGAACAGAAACAGGATGGCCGCCAGGACGACCACGAAGCCGCTCGCGAAAATCTGGGTTTCGATCGGGGCGGATCTTTTGTTTCCCGCCATGCGCGCATCTCCTCCGGGCGGCTCGCCATCCCTGGGGCCATCGAGACGATAGGTGCGGCGGGCGCCTGGGTTGATAGCGCAAGCCTGCGAAATCCTTCCATTTCGGGTTTTCGTTCTTGTGGGCGCAGATTTGCAAAACGTCGGGGAGTTCCGAATCGGCGGGGAGGGGCAGGGCTCCGCTGGGACGGGATCCTGCCCCGACTCTTGAAAGGCACCGCCGTTGGGGGCTATCCATGTCGTGGTCCCCCGGCGCCGAAGGTGTCAGAGATCGATTGAGTTTCTGGGTGAGCGGAACCGACTATCCTCCACGCGGGCAGCCCAACGACTTTCACGAGTGATCAACGCCCGGCTCCAAACAGGTGGCCGGCGGAGAATCGAATGCACCCAGATATTTCCGGCGCAAAACGGGGTACGCCCAACCGGGCCGCCGCGTCGCTGTTGCCGGCGCTTTCGCTGCTGATGTTCGCGCTGTTGACGTCCGGTTTGGGCTGCGGCGCCAGGCCATCGCCCGATTCGGTTCCGAGCGAGCCGGTGAGTGCGGATCTCAGCGCCGTCTCCGCAAACGGATCGTCCACACGGATCGCGTCCTTTTCGGCGGATCGGGCCTGGCGGGATTTACAGGCGCTCACCGATATCGGTGCGAGGCCCGTCGGCAGCCGCGGCAACGATCGGGCGCGCGATTATCTGCGCGCAGAACTCGAGGATCTCGGTGTCGAAGTCGAGTCCTGGGAAGTGGACTACGCGAGCGCGGGCGGGCGGTCGTCCGGCGCCACCGATCCGGAAATCCGCGTGACCAATCTGTCTGCGGTCATCCTGGGCACCCAATCCCAGGATCGTTTTCTGCTCGTCGCCCCATTCGACAGCCGAAGCTTCGACGATTTCGAGTTCATAGGCGCCAATGACGGCGCGTCTGGGGCGGCCGTCGTACTCGAGATCGCGCGGGCGCTTGCTGCGGCTCCTCTTCCCTACGCGACGGAGTTCGTTTTTCTCGACGGAGAGTCCCCTTTTTCGTCTCCGGGCGGTCGGGGTGGGTTCTACCGGGAGATCGGCAGCCTGGGGCTGGCCTCGCGCCTTCAGGAAGCGGGCAGCTCCGGGGTTCGTCTGCTGGTCTATCTGAATCGGGTCGGCGACGCAGACCTCCGGATTGCGCGCGACCTGGTATCCCACCGCATCTACCGAGAGGAATTCTGGAAGGCGGCCGACGCTCTCGACCGAACCCAGGCGTTTCCGCGCGATGCAGCTTTCGAAAATGCGGGGATCGCTCACCAGTATTTTACACAGATTGGACTTCGCCAGATCGTGTCGATCGTGGACACGAGCTTTGGCGGCGATCAGTCTCCAGGCCTTTACGCGGGTACCGCGCAGGACACGATCGATCGCTGTTCACCCGATAGCCTGGAGACCGTGGGTGTAGTTGTTCTCGAGGCGCTCGATGCGATTTCGAAGCGACTCAGCAAGATCGATCGATTCGCGGTCGCTAGAGGCGGGGAAGTCGACGCGCATTGAGCGTGCGAGACGGGGAATTCAATTGTTGATTCGAATTTCAGCCTTGGCGATCGGGATTGTGCTGCTCGGCTTTGGCGCGTCTGCCGACGACATCGCCGGCATCGTGGACAGCGCGGTGCGCATCGTAATCGACGAGCCGAAGCGGGGCGAGCCGGTGAGCAACAGCGTCCATCAGGCCCCCATCCGAGGCAACGCTTTCACCGAGGGCAACCGGCGCCTGGCCATCGATGTGATGATCGCGATTGATATTTCGGGTTCGACCCGAGCGGCCAGCGGCACCGATGTCGACGGCGACGGCGAGATCGGCTTCGATCCGCACGCAGAGCAGGTGCCGCCCGGCCTCTATCCGCCCGATATGCGGAGCACGGATCCCCACGACACGATCCTCGCTGCCGAGATCACTGCCGCCGATGCCTTGCTCCGGACTCTCGATCCGACCCACCTGCGCGTGGGGGTCCTGAGTTTTGGAGGCGAGGTCAATCCGTCCACGCTTCGGCAGGCGGTTTATGGGCAGCAGGACGCCTGGCTCGAGGTCCCGCTGACGAGCGATTTTGGCCAGGTCCAGCGAGCCCTGCAGAGCATCCTCGTGCGCGGCCCGCGCGGCGGTACCAACTTCGCTGCTGGAATCCGTCTGGCGGTGACCGAGCTGGCGGGTCTGCACGGTGCGAGAAGCGCTCCTAGACCGGAAGCTGCGAAGATTCTGATGTTTCTCACCGATGGTGTGCCCTCGTTTCCGTTCGGGTCGTCTCGAGAGTCAGATCCGGGAGACACCGAGGCCGCGCTCGGTGCGGCTCGCGTCGCCCACAAGGCCGGTATCACCATCAACGCCTACTCGCTTGGGACGAGCGCGCTCGACAACCCGGTCGCCGCCACCGAGATGTCTCGCCTGACGCTCGGAACCTTTACACCGGTCAGAAATCCAGGAGACGTAATCACGTATTTGCAGGGAGTGACGTTCGCGAGTGTCGAAGACGTGATCTTCACGAACCTGACGACCAGTGAAATTTCTGAAGATGTTCGACTGCTGCCCAATGGAAGTTTTTCCGGCTACGTGCCCGTCCGGGAGGGCGTCAACCGCGTGCGGGTAACCGCTTTGACCTCAGACGGATCGGAGGGGTTTACCGAGTTTGATCTTCAATTCGGTGTAGCGGGTCGCACCAGCAAGGAACTCACCCTCGAACTCGATGGAATCCGCAAGCAGAACCGCGAACTCCAGTTGTTGGTCGAGCGTGAAAAGGTCCGCCAGTTCAGGGAAAGGCAACGCAAGGGGCTGAAGATCGAAGTCGAAGGACCCGAAGTCCCCTAACAGGTTGCTGAAATACTCCGGACCGAGCCCAGCGCGGAGATTCGGGACGAGTTCAAGGCGCGAAAACGCAGCCATAGCAGCGCTACGGCGAGGTTTCGCAACGCAGAACTCGGCCCGAAGATCCGTGCTGGGCGACGGGAGGAGTTTTTCAGCATCCTGCTTAGTCGGCCTCGGGATGGCAGTGCGCGCAGGGTCCTGTTTCAGGGGCCGGCTGGTGCCGGACCTACTCGGTGACGAGTGCGGGATCCGTCAACTCTCGACGGTAGAGTTTGCCGCGGCGATAGATGGACGTCACATCGATTGTGCCGTCTCCGTTGGTGTCCTCTTCTCTTTTGGCGATCACCGGCTTTCCCGACGACGTCTCGAATGTCTCGATGATGTCGACCTTGCCCGAGCCATTGCTGTCGCGTTTGATGATCGCGGGCAATTCCTTGCCGCCAACGACCGCGTAGGTCGTCCAGGTGTCGAATTGCCCATCCCCGCTGCGGTCCTCTCGGCCCCGGCTCTTCAGGCGGTCCTGATAGATGACGATCAGGTCGAACTGCCCGTCGTCGTCGCGGTCGTGGCGCTCCTCCACGAGGGAGCCGGTCGAGAAGGTGTAGAAGGCATCTTTGTGCCCGTTGCCGTTGCGGTCGATGACGCGTTCGGTCATTCGCCCCGCTGAATATTTTTCCCAGGTGTCGATGTGTCCGTCATTGTTCGTGTCGAGGGTGCGCTCATCGAGCGAGTCGCCCGCGTAGGTCTGCCAGGTGTCCAACGCCCCGTCGTAGTCCCGATCGGCTGCTTTC
Organism: Deltaproteobacteria bacterium; assembly: GCA_019313605.1. Classification (GTDB taxonomy): domain Bacteria; phylum Myxococcota_A; class UBA9160; order UBA9160; family SMWR01; genus JACZVU01. The sequence continues at coordinate 8,112 of JAFDAW010000129.1, read as the reverse complement.
CGGATCATTGCACCGGTGCTCTTGTCGACATAGCGGACCTGCTCGGGATGGCCGTCGCGATCCGCGTCGAGCGTTCGCATGATGAGGACCATGGGTTCGCTGTTGCCCAGGGTTCCCGCTGGGACCTCGATCTCCTCGGAGTCGAAGATGGCGACGGGAAGGTCGCGATCGACCGGCGCCCTCGGGGCGATTCGCGGGTCGGCGCGTTGCTCAAGTTTTTCATCGTCAGGGGGAGAGCCATTGAGTGCTCGCCCGATCTCCGAGAGGTCGCGAGAGCGCTGCAGGATTTCTTGACGCTTCAGTTCGGCATCGATTTCCCCTTGCACTCGCTGCAGTTCTTCCTGACGCGCCATCTCGCCCTCGATATCGCCTTCGGCGTCGCTTTCCGCCTCAACCGGTGCCGCCCAGATCAACAGCACGGCCGAGATGGTCAACAGCGCGATGAGAGCGTTCGGTCGTAGCGAGGCCAATCGTCTATCCATCGAGTTGGGGTTTCCTCTAATGGGGCTTCCGTCCTCTTCGACACCGCACCGGTCGACGAGTTCGACGCGAGCGGCTGACGACGATACCCTACTTCAGCCCAGAGGCGTTGCTCTTGCACATTCCCCCGTCAAATGCCGATGAAGTCTCTGCGGCTTCGATGGCTTCAGGGGTGGCTCTGTGGGATTGACGCTGATTCGAAAGGGTGGCAACCGGCCGCCGAAGCGAAATCCGGTGGTGTCGTTGGTCCTCGCCGGCGGCGCCGTTTCGGGGGGTGCGTTCAAGGTTGGCGGTCTCAAGGCCCTGGACGACTTTCTGGTCGGCCGGAAGATCACCGAACTCGATATGTACGTCGGGCTGTCCGCCGGCGCCTTGCTCTCCGCATCCCTGGCCGCTGGCATCACGCCCGACGAGATGATCAAGGTGCTCGATGGCACGAGCACGCGATTCGAACAACTGCGTCCGGTCGACTTCTATAATCCGAACCTCCGCGAGTTTGCCACCAGGCCGGCGAAGTTCGCCTACGACGTGGCGACCTTCTTGCCGAGTATCGGGCTCGACTTCTTGCGCGCGCTGCCCAAACTCCCGGCGACGGTTGGGCCGGTCGCGCAGAAATTCGTCAGGCACCCCTCCTACACCCAGTTCGAGGCTGTGGTGCTGAGCCTGCTCGATCATGTGTCGCCCACGCGCGAGCTGCCGGTCTTCTCCAATCACCTCCCAAGCGGCTTCTTCGACAATGTGAGTATCGAGCGCTGGCTGCGTCGCAATCTGGAGCGAATCCGGATGCCAAACGATTTTCGCGCGTTCGCGCGAAAGCGGGGTCTCAGCCTCTACATCACCGCGTGCGATCTCGACACTGCAGAGCGCGCCATCTTCGGTCCGGACGAGAACTCGGAACTCACGATCTCGCAGGCCGTGCAGGCTTCTTCGGCGTTGCCGGTCTTCTACAAGCCGGCGCGGCTCAATGGCGTCGATTATGTCGACGGCGGCGTGCGGCACACGGCCAACATCGACATTGCGATCGAAAAGGGCGCCGACCTGATCATCTGTTACAACCCGTTCCGGCCGTTCTTGAATCGCGTGGATTCGCCGGACGGCGAGGCTCCCTACTTCGCCGACGGCCGATATCTTTCCGACCGGGGCTTCAAGGTGGTCCTCAACCAGGCCTTCCGGACCTTGCTCCACTCCCGGCTCAAACTCGGCATCCAGCGCTATCTGGCGGACGATCGCTTCCAGGGCGACATCGTCCTGCTCGAACCCCGAGAGCGAGATGCGAACTTCTTCGCGACGAACCCGATGGCGTTTTGGAAGCGCTCCGAGACGGTCCAGCACGGCTTCGAGTCCGTGCGCAGCACGATCGAGCAGAACTTCGACGCGCTCGAGGCGGTTTTCAGCGACTACGGATTGGTGATGGACCGGACCGCCGCGCAGCGGCGGGCGACCCGGGCTCGGGCGGCATTCGGCTGGCATACGGGGGAGGCCGCGGAGGCCATGGTCGAGGACCGCCCGCTTCGGCTTGTCGGCAACAAAGGCGCCTAGCTGGGCGCTCGCGCGTTATTGGCCTACAGCTCGTAATAGAACAGCGTTTCAGAGGCTGGATCTCTGCCTTCCATTTGGCGAAAAGCTAGCTTTCTGGTATAGTTACGCGCTCCGCGCTGGCGTTTCGTGCACCTGCGGCTCCGAGTGGTTCGGGAGCGGGCGGCGGTGCGCCCGAGCCATTTCCTCCAATGTGTTCACCCGGAGGTTCCAAGATTGAACGGAGCCGACCGGTTCGAACGTACGAACCGAATCTGTCGGATCTCGCAGCCTGGCTGCGGGCGTGGGGAGTGGATGCCAGGGCGCATGGGAGCGCCCGTTTCGAGGCGGCAGCCCGTGATGGCACAGAGTTCCGGTACCGCAGGCCAGATGCCCCGTGAAATGGATGACCGAACAACCAGCCCCTTCACGAGCCGGTTCGTAACGCCCCCGGCTCCGCGAAGAAAACCAGCTATGAGGAAGATCACTTGAGACGAATCGGTAGCAACATCAGGAAGCAGAACCCCGATGCGAGGGCGAATCGCATCATGAAGAACATCATCAAGTACGTCGATGACGAAACTCCGCGAAACGAATACCCGAAGCGGATCGTCTCTCCGACCCAGCCCGCAAACTGCTGCAGCGATGAAAATCGCGAGATGGTGGGCAACACCCGCGAGATCGATGGGTTCAATTTCTGCTACAAGATTTGCCGCAAGTGCGGACACGCAGTGAAGTTCTACTTCCCGGCAAACGAAGCCTCGAATCCGGCGGTCAAAGAATACCGCCAGTGGAAGCGCTACATGGCTCAATGATCCCACTGGGGTCGAAGCAGTCGGCGGGGCGGCCAGTGGCCACCCCGCCGTTTTTTTTGAGTTCTTGCCTGTAAGGTTTGATCACCATGTCAGATCCCATGCGAGCTGGGCCAATCCGTTCAGAAGCCGCTGCCAGCGAATACCTCGCGGGGCTCATCAACGTCGAAAAGGAGCGAAACGCCTCCTATTCGCGTTTCGACCTGGAACCGATCCAACGTCTGATGGAGCGATTGGGCAATCCGCAGACGGGGCTGTCGGTCCTCCACCTCGCGGGTTCGAAGGGCAAGGGCTCCACCGGCCTGATGGCCGAAGCCCTGCTCGGGGCAGCGGGCGAGAGGGTCGGAACTTTTACCTCGCCTCACCTCGAGCGCTGGAGCGAGCGTTTTCGGATCGACGGGCGCGAAGTCGCAGGCGAGCTTCTGGCCGATGCGGTCTCGCGGATTGCGCCGCACATCGACGAGCAGCGGGAAGAAGACCCCCTCCACGCACCGAGTTTTTTCGATGCCCTCACGGCGACCGCTTTGCTGCTGTTTTCCGAAGCGAAGGTCGATCGATGCGTGTTCGAAGTCGGTCTCGGCGGGCGGCTGGATTCCACGAACGTGATTACCGCGGCCGTCTCCTGCGTCACGAGCATCGAACTCGAACACACGCAGCAACTCGGCAACACCCTCGCCGAGATTGCATCCGAAAAGGCCGGCATTCTGAAACCCGGTGTCCCCGCCGTGATGGGCGATCTGCACGCTGAAGCCGCTGAGGTTGTCGAGGCGCGAGCGCGGGAACTCGGCGTGCCTCTTGCGCGGCTGGGGCGCGATTTTGATTTCGAGATTCTCGATCGGGATCTCGAAGGCCAGTCGATCCGCCTGACCGATGGGCCGCTGCGCGTCGACGCCCGGATCGCGGCGCTGGGATCTCATCAGGCGCGCAACGCGGCACTCGCGCTGGCCTGCGTAGCGCGCGCTCCCGGATGTGTGCGGGGTGGCTCGCTGATCGATGCCGCCGAGCGGGGTTTCGCGGCCGCGCGACTCCCGGGTCGAATCGAGTTGATCGGTCGCGCTCCGTGGTTGCTGATCGATTCCGCCCACACCGAGTCTTCCGCGGCTGCGCTGGCAGAGGTGCTGCACCACATTCCGCGTCGGCGGTCGCAGCTGGTGCTGTCGATCTCCGCGGGCAAGGATGCGGACGGGATCTTGCAACATCTGTTGCCCGAGGCGGACGCAGTCACGGTGACCCGCGCCGAGCCCGTTCGCTCGCTGTCGCCCTCCGAGGTTGCGGCCGCAATCCGCGCCGCCGCTCCGGACGTCCTCGTTCAGGTCGTGCCGAACCCGCACCTCGCGATTCGCGCCGCCCGGGAAGACCTCGGCGCTGAAGATCTGCTCTGTGTGTCGGGTTCGATCTATTTGGCCGGGATCGCTCGCCGGGTACTTTCGGACGCCGGTTCGAACGAGCGCGTCGTGGTGTCCCGCAGAAGCGGAGTGGATTGAAGGCTGCAGGCCAGCGGGGCCGAGGTCGGGCGGCCTGGGCGGGAAACAAACAGATACGCCCGGGCCGACACGCCACACAAAGTGCGGCGGGAGGGGTTGTCAGCCCGGGCGCTAGGACATTCCGTTCGTCGTACGCTGCTGTGATAGAGCAAGTCGCGTGCCATCCGGTCGATGGGTCGAGCCAATCGTCTAACCCCTTGAAAAACTGTGGTATTGGGCACACGTAGTGGCACTCCGCGGCAACTCGTAGGCAACTCCGACTTCGGAAGTGACACAATTTGTGTACTGAGATCCTCTCAGCGGTCTGCAACTAACTGGGTTCGCGGCCCGCGCGCGGCGGATTGCTAGGCTTCGGATTCTCGGACGGGGGGTGTGGCGCATGGCGGCGAAGCGAGTCGCGGTGGTGGGCGCTGGAATTGCTGGATTGGGAGCGGCCTGGCGGCTCGCCCAGCGCGGTTTTCAGGTATCGCTCTTCGAGCGCGAGCAGCTCCCCGGCGGCCGCGCACGGCCCGTCGTGCGCGAAAACTTCACGATCGAGCGCGCTGGCGCGATCGTCGGCACTGCTGACAAGGCCCTGCTGAGCTGGATCGGCGAACTCGATCTGCCAGAACTCCTACCCCTGCGGCCCGTGGTGCGAGCGCTCGCCCACCGCGATCGGGTCCAGGTCATCGATCCTCGGAGCTTGCTGGGGATTGCGCGTATCCCCGGGGTCCGAATTCACCAGCTGCTCGGCTTGCTGCGGCTTCCGCGTCTCGTCGCCCGCTACGGGAATCGGATCGACCCCGAGCGGCCCGAGCGCGCGGCGAGCCTCGACGATCGGAGCCTCGCCGATTTTGGTCGGCTCTATTTTGGCGCGCGCGTCACGCAGCATTGGATGGGCCCGCTGGTGTCGCGTACTTCGCTCGCCGATGCGCGCGAGGTGAGCCGGGTGCTGTTCCTCCACCATTACCGGGATGGTGCGGGGGAGCGTCTTGGTCTGCTGCGCTCATCGTCCCAGGAGCTGATGGATCGAGCGGCGTCGTCGGTTCCAGCCGCTCTCGGCGTCTGTGTGGCGAATGTCGAGAGTTGTAGCGGAGGTGGGGTGCGCTTCCGCGTTCGGGGAGCTGAGCGAGAGCGTTTGGCCGAAGCCGATGCGATCGTTCTGGCCGTTCCAGCGCCGGAAGCCGTCGCACTGGCGGGCGCGGAATTCTCTTTTGCGGAGCGGGATGCGCTCGAGAAGGTTCGCTACACGCCCGAAATCTCGTTGGCCGTCGCGCTGCGTCGCCCGTTCCACTCCCACCCGCAGCAGATCCAGTTCCCACAGCGCGAAGGTTGGCCGCTGGAGTCGGTTCTGCTCGAGCCCGGGTTCGAAGGCGGGCGCGTACCCAAAGGCCGCGGTCTGGCCCTGCTGCGGGCGACGGGTCGTTGGAGCGCGGACTACTTCGAGGCGCCGGACGAAACCGTGGGCAAGGAGTTGATCGCCGCGCTGAGTGGAATCTTCCCGCGCATCCACGGCGCGGGCATCTTCGCCGAGGTGTTGCGAGAGAAGCGCGCCGTGCCGCGCTTCGATGTGGGGCGCTACCGGGCGATCGCAGACTTTACGCGCGTCCAGGCGGACTGTCGGCGCCGGGGCCGGCGCATCTACTTCGCGGGCGATTACCTGATGGGTCCGGGCTGGAATGCGGCGCTGCGATCGGGCTACCGGGCCGCTGCCGACGTCGCGGTAGACCTCGGCTAAGCCGCGCGGACTTCTGTGGCTCGAGCGTGCTTCCAGTTGTGGTTCAACGGCAACGGCGGTTCAACTGCAAGGGCGGTTCAGCGACAAGGGCGGTTCAACGGCAACGGCGGTTCAGCGACAAGGCATGTGGAACGAGAATTCAGCGGAAGAAGGCGACGGTCACGCCGTCACCGCCTTCTTGCTGAGCGGCGGTGGCAAAGCGCGAGATGAACGGGCAGTCACGGAGGTACTCGCGGACGACCTTTCGCAGCGTGCCCGTCCCCCGGCCGTGGCTGATCGCGAGACTCGAACGACCCGCCGATGCGGCCCGGTCGAGCGCGTAGGCCAGCCGATCGAGCGCTTCGTCGACCCGCAGGCCGTGCAGGTCGCAGCGATCCGCATCCGCTTCGTGTTCGGCTGGCCCGTCTGCGGAAGCCGCGCGTGTGACGGTGATGCGCGGCGTCGCGCGCTCCGTCGGCTGCTGCTCCTGCGGGGGCTCAGCCGCTCCAACGCGCTCCATCGGAACCGACAAGCGCGCGCTGCCGAGTTGCACGGTGACGCGACCTCGCTGGTCGGGCAACGACGAGAGCACTCCCTTGCCACCGCCGAGAATCTGAACGAGATCGCCCGCGGAAGCGCGGGACCAGTCGATGGGATTGAGCGACTCGTTGGCCGGCGCTTCGAGTCCCGCCTCTCGCTGTGTGGCCTCGGTGTCACTGGCGATCGCCTGCAATTTCTCGCGGGCCGCGGCCGCATCGCGCGCACCGCCGCCACGCTGAAGATCGCGGATGACGGTGGCCACTTGCTCGTGCGCCTCGCGAAACGATTGCTCGAGTTCTTCTCGCATCGAGAGGAACAGCTTGTCGCGCCTGGCCTGGAGCCTCTCCAGTTTCGACCGGTGCTCGTCTCGCACCGCCTCGGTTTCGGATTTTAACTGGGCGATCTCGCGCTTCTCGGCTTCGAGTGCAGAGCGGCCTGCGGAGAGTTCGGTCAGCACCCGATCGAGTTGGCGATCTTCGCGATTCAACAATTCATTGGCACGTGCGATTACCTGTGCGTCGAGTCCCATCCGAGCTGCGACGGACGTCGCCGACGAGGTTCCGGGCAGCCCCATGCGGAGGCGATAGGTGGGTTCCAGCGTTTCGGAGTCGAACTCCACGCTCGCATTCGCAAACCGCTCGTCGACTTCGGCCACCTCCTTGAGCAGGTTGTAGTGGGTCGTGGCGATGACGCGTGCACCGCGCTCGGCCAGCGTCTCCAACACCGCCTGTGCGAGCGCCGCGCCCTCACCCGGGTCAGTGCCGACGCCGATCTCGTCGAGCACGACCAGTGATCGATCCGCTGCGCGGCGGGTGATCTCGGCGAGGTTTGCCATGTGGGCGGAGAATGTCGAGAGGTTTTCGCGGATGTCCTGCTCGTCTCCGATATGAGCGAGCACTTCGTCGAAGAGATCGACGCGCGCCCCCTCCGCGGCGAGTACGTGCATTCCCGCGCGGACGAAGAGCGCTGCGAGTGCCGCTGCTTTCAGCGCGACCGTTTTGCCGCCCGCATTCGGCCCCGAGAGAATCAACGCAGTGAAGTCAGAGCCGATCCGCATGTCGCTCGGAACTGCTGTGTCAATCGGCAGCAGAGGATGTCGAAGCTGTGGCAGCTGCAGGATCCCCTCGTCGCCGATCTCGGGTTCTACGGCATCGAGATCTTCGGCGAGCGAGGCTCGAGCGAACGCGAGATCGATGACCTCGAGGGTCGCGACGTTCGCTTCGACGGAGTCGGCCACGGAACCCGCTTCGCGCGAAAGCTTGCGCAAGATGCGCAGGATTTCCTGCTCGATGGTGATTTCCGCCCGCTTGAGCTGATTGTTGAGTTCGACGAGAGGCTCGGGTTCGATGTAAAGCGTCATTCCCGAATTCGACGCATCGTGGACGATGCCTGGGATCCCCCCTCGCGAGTCGGCACGAACGGGCAGCACGTAACGATTGTTTCGGATCGTGTAGTAGTTGTCGGAGAGGTGAGGGGCGATGTTCGGGGCGTGCAGGTAGTGGCTCACCTTTGTCTGGATTTCGGCGGCGATTCGTTGCGTGTCCCGTCGCGCGGCTGCCAGTGTCGGGGATGCGCTGTCGCGAAC
>JAFDAW010000396.1 GCA_019313605.1 Deltaproteobacteria bacterium | reverse complement strand
CCTGAAATGTGCATCGCGCGCACTGGGTCGAAGCCACCACGATACGCAAGTGTCAATGTAATATATTGTAATTCTTCAGGTTTTCAATTCGGCGAGCGGTGCGGTTCCAGCGGACTTTCAGCTGTCGTCGTCCTCGACGGCCCGGAACAGCGAGAGCTGGGGGATTTTGTCGCTGCTATCCACCTCGACCGGGTATTCGTTGGAGAAACAGGCGTCGCAGAAGCCGCTCTTGAGCGGCTCGGCGCTTCTTCGCAGCCCCTCCAGCGAGAGGTAGCGGAGCGAGTCCGCACCGATGATCTGGCAGATCTCGTCGACGCTGTGGTTGTTCGCGATCAGTTCGTCGCGGGTGGGTGTGTCGATCCCGTAGTGGCAGGGTCCGACGGTCGGCGGCGCCGAAATGCGCAGGTGAACTTCGGCCGCGCCGGCGTTGCGCAGCATCGCCACGAGCTTGATCAGGGTCGTCCCGCGCACGATCGAGTCGTCGACCAGCACCACGCGCTTGCCCTTCAAGACGCTCGCGACCGCGTTGTGCTTCACCTTGACACCAAAGTGCCGGATCGATTGCGCGGGTTCGATGAAGGTGCGGCGCACGTAATGGTTGCGAATCATCGCCTGCTCGTACGGGATGCCGATCTCTTCCGCGTAACCGAGCGCTGCGGTGTTGCCCGAGTCGAGAACCGGCACGATCAGGTCGGCGTTTACCGGGTGTTCGCGCGCGAGCAGTCGGCCCAACTCCTTTCGATAGACGTAGACGTTGTGGCCGTTGAGATTCGAGTCGGGCCGCGCAAAGTAGATGTATTCGAAGATGCAGAAGCGCTCTTTCGTCTTCTGCAAGAATGGACGCAGGGTGCGGATCCGCCCGCGCTTGATGACCACGACCTCACCCGGCTCCAGGTCGCGGTCGTACTCGGCTCCGATCAAGTCGAGCGCGCAGGTTTCACTCGCCACCACCCAGGCGCGATCGAGGCGTCCGAGGCAGAGGGGGCGAAATCCGTGGGGATCGCGCGCGGCGATCAGCGAGTCGCCCGTCATCAAGACCAGGCTGAAGGCGCCCTTGACGCGTGAAAGCGCGTCGATCAAACGCTCCTCCTGCGTGCGCTCGCGGGATCGCGCGAGCAGCTGGACGATCGTCTCGCTATCAGCCGTGGTGCTGAAGATCGCTCCGCGGCCCTCGAGCTCGCGGCGAATCGCGAAGGCGTTGACGAGGTTACCATTGTGGGCGATCGCAACCGGTCCGCCGTCGGTCGTGGCGCAAAACGGCTGCGCGTTGCGAATCTGGCTGCCGCCGGCGGTCGAATAGCGAACGTGACCGATCGCCATGCGGCCCGGCAGCTTGCGCAGGGTCTTCTCGTTGAAGACGTCTGCGACCAGGCCCATCGCGCGGTGTACGCGGTGCTCGCCACCGTCCGTGGTGACGATCCCCGAACTCTCCTGCCCTCGGTGCTGCAGCGCGTAGAGGCCCAGGTAGGCGATGTTCGCGGCCTCTGAATGGCCCTGGATTCCGACCACGCCGCACTCGTCGTGAAAGCGATCGCGATGGAGTTCTTCGGCGAGCTCTCGCTCGAGCGCGGGATCGATCTCGATCAGTCTGCGGCTCACGATTCTCCCAACCTGCGCGGGATGGCGTCCCGCCAGCGTTCGCAGAGCGACGCGACTTCAACGTCGAGCCACGGCTCTCCTTCGATGGGTCCAACCAACAACCGCTCGCCACCGGTTTCACCGATGCACTCCGCGGGGACTCCGGATTCTCGCGCGAGTTCGATCAGCGCCTTCGCATCCGAGGTCGTCGCGACGACCCTGCCGGTCGATTCCCCAAAGAGCAGTGCATCGGGCCGGATGGTACTCGGAAGCCGAACCGTAGCACCCACGAGTTCTGGCCCGGTAAACGCACACTCCGCGAACGCCACCGCGATCCCACCATCAGAAACGTCGTGGGCGCTGCGAATCAGCTCGCGCGCCACACCGGCTGCGAGCAGGCCGTGGAGGCGCTTTTCGTGCGCGAGATCGACCTCCGGGGGCAGGCCCGCCTCGAGGCCGCGCCGCTGCGCGAGCCACTCGCTGCCGCCGAGCTCCTCGCG
>JAFDAW010000395.1 GCA_019313605.1 Deltaproteobacteria bacterium | reverse complement strand
GCGTTCGACGGGAACCCGGACGGCTTCGTGCGGGGGTTCGTCCGCGCGATTGCGGTGGGGTTGGGGTTGGATCCCGAAGAAGCGGTCATGCGGATGCTCGGTGAGCCGACCGATATCGCGGGGGCCGCGAAAGCCCCGACCCTCCTGCTCGATCGTCGATTGCTCGTCATCTCGGCGTTGCTGGTGGCGGTCCTTGGGTTCGGCCTCGCGATCTGGGGCTTGGCTTCCCGCACTCCGACCTCATCGGCCGGTGAGGACACGCCGAAGATCGTCTACCGCCGCGATGCCGTGCGCGCCCTGGCCGACGAGCAGGCTCGAACGGAGGGGGCTCTGCAGAGAGACGCGGGCGGCTCGGAGTCGGTAGAATCTCCGGGTGGCCAGCATCCGAACTGAAGCGCTGATCCTTCGCTCGGTCGACTTTGGATCTCCGGGTGGCCAGCATCCGAACTGAAGCGCTGATCCTTCGCTCGGTCGACTTTGGTGAGTCCGATCGGATCTTGCATCTATTGGTGCCCGAGATCGGACGGCTCCCCGTGATCGCCAAGGGTGCCCGTCGGAGCGTGCGCCGCTTCTCGGGGACACTGGATCTGTTCAACCACGTGAAGATCCAGGTGGATATCCGGCGGCCAAACTCACTGGCGCGTCTGGACCAGGCGAGCCTGATCGATCCCTTCCTCGCGATGAGGAGCGAATCCGCGCGCTTCGCGCTGGGCTGTTATCTGCTCGAGCTCTTCGACCGACTGGCTCCCGAGCGCGGAGTCCGCACCGACATGCAGAGGTTGTTCTCTTTTGCACTCGGGGCGTTGCGGATGGTTGCCGAACGCGCTCCGGATCTGCGGTTGCGCACGCTGATCGAACTCCGCGCGCTCGATGCCCTCGGGTTGCGCCCGGAGTTCTCGCGTTGTGTGCGCTGCGGATCGGCTCCGGCGGGCCGCAGTCCGATCGGTTTTCACGTAGCGGAGGGAGGCGTGGTCTGTGATCCGTGCTGCGCGCAGATCGACGGAATCCAGCGTATTCATCCTGGGACCCTCCGCGCCCTCGAGCAGGGGTTGCGGCTCGATTTCGATCGGCTCGATCGGCTCGTGATGAGTGGTCCGTCACTCGCGGAGGCCCATCAGCTGCTGACTCGATTCCAGCGTTTTCACCTGGGCGTCGAGCTGCGAAGCGCGCCCTATCTGGATCGCGTCCTGCGATCCCCGGCGGCTGGATAACCGATATACTGGCCGCTCTTTTGGGGCGTGGGAGCATTCATGACGGCAGCAAGTGGTCAGCGGCTGACCCAGTTGGACGAACTGGTATCTCTGTGTGCGAGCCGGGGGTACATCTTCCCGTCGAGCGAAATCTACGGCGGAATCAACGGGTTCTGGGATTATGGGCCCCTCGGAGTCGAGCTCAAGAACAACGTGAAGGCGCGCTGGTGGCAGCGCGTGGTGCGCGAGCGCGCGGATGTCGTGGGGATGGACAGCGCGATCATCTCTCATCCGCGAACCTGGGAAGCCTCCGGGCACACCGAGCACTTCAGCGATCCGATGGTCGACTGCCGCGCCTGCAAGAAGCGCTTTCGAGCCGACCAGCTGGACGACATCGGGCCCTGTTCGGCGCGAGAGGGGAGTTCGGAGCACGATCTCACACCACCGCGCAACTTCAATCTGATGCTCGAAACGCGGATTGGCGCCTCTGAAGACGCGGCTGCGACCGCCTACCTCCGCCCCGAGACCTGTCAGCCGATCTTCACTGGCTTCAAGCGGATTCGAGAGGCGGCCCGTCAGAAGATCCCCTTCGGGATCGCCCAGATCGGCAAGGCGTTTCGCAACGAGATCAATCCGCGCAACTTCACCTTCCGCTCTCGTGAGTTCGAGCAGGCCGAGCTGGAATTCTTCTGTCATCCCGATGAGCGCGAGAAGTGGTTCGAGCACTGGTGTGAGGAGCGGATGCGCTTTCATCGGGAACTCGGCTTGGGTCCCGACTCGCTGCGCACCCGAGCCCACGGTGCAGACGAACTCGCCCACTACTGCAAGATCGCGGTGGACATCGAGTACCGCTTCCCGTTCGGGTGGCAGGAGATCGAGGGCATTCACGATCGCGGCGACTGGGATCTGTCTCGGCACAGCGAGTATTCGGGCAAGGATCTCGGCGTCTCGGGCGAGGATCAAAAGCAGCGGTTCATGCCGACGGTCGTCGAAACCTCCGTTGGCATCGATCGGCTCTGCCTCGCGCTGCTCGCGAATGCCTACGCGGTGGAGGAGTTGGAGGGCGGCGACTCGCGCACCGTGCTGCATCTCCACGCGTCGATTGCACCCATCCAGGTTGCCGTCCTGCCGCTATCGAAGCTACGATGATGCGGGCAATATCGGGCGGCGTTACCGGAGACAGGACGAGGCCGGAACGCCTTTCTGCGTGACCTACGATTTCGATTCCCTGGAGGACCAGCAGGTCACGGTTCGCGAGCGGGATACGATGAAGCAAGAGCGCATCGCGGTCGAGGGGGTCGCCGATTACCTCAGGGAGCAGTTGGATTGCGCGGACTGACCGGCTTCCGCCTGCTTCTCGTCGCCGCGCTTCTGGGGTCGATCTTCTGCTTGGCCTGCGCGTCGTCGTCTAGGCATATCCCGAAGCCACCCTCGGGTAGCGTGGGTGTTGCCGGCGGGTACGCGATCGATTTTCTCCAGCGTACCGAGACTTTCTACACGACACTGATTCGCCGCCGGTTCAATACGCTCGAGACTTTCAATGATCGCGTTCTTCGCGATCATTTTCAGACCCCCGACGCATTCTTCGACTATTACGCGGATCTCGCGCAATCCCTCAACGAGGCTCGCTTTGAGCGGAGCCGACCCGAAGTTGTGGAAGTAGAAGAGTTTCTGTTTGAGAACCGCTTCATCGCACAAGTGCAGGTTCGATTCGTCGGGAAGAACAGCCGCCCCCTCAATCCGGGACGTTCCGTGCTGATCCGGCTCGATCGCTGGGAGCGCATCGACGGTCGCTGGTGGATCAGGCCCGGCAAGCTCTGAATCACGTCGAAAACGTGTATTGAATCCCGGATACGCTGAAACTTGCGTGAAGTGGCGCCCGGCTTCCGTCCTGGGAGTACGGCGGGCCACACAAGTGGAAAAGCGCTTCTCCACATTTTGCTCTACCGGCACCTCGACACCCATCTGCGCCAACGCGCGATTGTGAGTGGAATGGATCGGTTGTCGCTCCGATCTGCAGGTTTGTTGCGCACTGGCACAGCGTTTGCTCTTCCCAGGGGACGGGACGTCGGTCCCACTCTTGGAAGGTCAACCATTGTTTGGGGAGCAAGCGCAGAAGAGTTGACGGATCACCCCTGGGAGGGTTGGATCCGGTTCGATTCGAGACGGTCGCAGAGCCCATGTCCGAATCACCCGCTCGACGGTCCGCCGTATTCGCGCGCGATTCCCAAACAGAAAGTGTCTGGAGGAATTCTTGGCAGATTGCCAGCAGCCTTGGGAGAGCGATTCCGAACTCGTGGAGGAGATCCTCGCGGGTAGCGTCGAACACTTCAACCTGCTCTACGAAGCCTACTTTTCGCGCGTCTACCGTTTTGCGCTGAAGCGCCTGCGGGACCCGGGCGAGGCTGAAGACGTCACGCAAGAAGTCTTCATGACAGTATTCAAGGCGCTCCCGAGTTACCGAGGTGACTCGGTTTTACTCGTCTGGATTTTCGGAATCACGCGAAACACAGTCAACCGTCGCTTTCGCAAGCCGCGCCCCTATCTCGAATCGATCGATGCTCCATCCGCAAGCCACCTGGCCGTGCAAGAGGCACCCGTCGATCAATCGGTCGATGCTCGCCGCACGCTCGAGCGCTGCATGACGATCATCGAAGAGGATCTGACGCCACTTCAGCGCCGGATCTTTCATCTCAAGCACCTCCGGCGACAATCGATCCGCTCGATCGCAGGCGCTCTCGGCAAATCGGAAGACGCCATCAAGGCCAACCTCTACCGGATGCGGATCTCGATTTCTGAGAGCACACCGGGCCTGGATGCAGTGCTCAGGGCCTGAGCGCTCTCTGTCCAGCGTTGCGCTGGCCGAGGCCGGCCGCGACCGAAAGAAAACACCCCGTAATTTTGGCGATGTTCTTGCCACCGACCGGTTCTCTTCGCCACATACCGGTTAACAGGATGCTGAAAGACTCCTCCCGTCGCTCAGCACGGATCTTCGGGCCGAGTTCTGCGTTGCGAAACCTC
>JAFDAW010000394.1 GCA_019313605.1 Deltaproteobacteria bacterium | reverse complement strand
TGAGCTGGGATCCGCTGGAGCGCTCGGATCTCGCCGAGCTACGCCCCGAGGTCAGTGGCCCCCTGATCGAAGAAGCCCAGCGCTGGGTGGAAAAGATCGGACTGGCGCGTACCGAGGGCGAAGTCGAGACACCATCCGAAGCAGAACTAGAGGCGTTGCGGGGGCTCGGCTACAGGGAGTAACGCCAGTGCTGAATGCGGCACCGGGTAGGGAGTACTCCTACTCTGCGTCCAGCACGAGGATCGCGTCGATCTCCACGGGCACGCCCAAAGGCAGCGCGGCCACACCGATCGCTGCGCGAGCCGGGTAGGGCTCTTCGAAGAATCGCGCCATGATTTCGTTGACGTGCGGGAAGTGGCTGAGATCCGCCAGGTAGACGTTGAGCTTCGCGATGTTCGCCAACGACCCCCCGGCCGCCTCTGCGACCGCCGTGAGGTTCTTGAAAACCTGCTCGATCTGCTGATCGATCGGCCCGTCCACCACTTTCATGCTGGCGGGATCGAGCGGGATCTGGCCGGAGAGGTAGACGGTCTTCCCGGTTTGAATTGCCTGGGAGTAGGTTCCGATTGCTTTCGGTGCTTCGTCGGTATGGATTCGCCGCTTATTCATGCAGTAGATATTAGCGTCGTGGCGCCGCGACGCCTCTGATGTTGTAACCTGCGCGCCGAGAGCCGATGACCGCGTTTTCAGCTGCGCGGGTCGGGCCAGCCGGGGGAAGATCGTTGGACGCGAGCCCGCTCGGAATCCCGATGGTTCTCTGGATCGCCGGTGTACTCGCCATGTACATGGCGTGGGCGATCGGTGCGAACGACGTCGCCAACGCCATGGGCACGAGCGTCGGTTCCGGGGCGATCACGATCGTCCAGGCGGTCGTCATCGCTGGCATCTTCGAATTCGTCGGCGCCTACTTCGTGGGCGGTCACGTTACGGACACCGTCCGCAAGGGGATGCTCGACCAATCCCTGATCACCGATCAGCAACTCCTCTGGGGCATGCTCGCGTCACTCGTCTCCGCGGCGACATTGCTGCTGGTTGCGACCACCTATGGTCTTCCGGTCTCGACCACGCACGCGATCGTGGGATCGATCATCGGCTTCGGCGCGGTTGCAGTCGATTTCAACGCGGTCGCCTGGGGCCAGGTGGGGCTGATCGTGGCATCGTGGATCACCTCTCCGCTGATGGGAGGAGTGCTCGCCTACGCCACCTTCCAATTCATTCGCCGATGCATCCTGGATCGCGACGATCCAATGGCCGCGGCCAAACGCCACGGCCCGATGTTCTTCTTCGCGGTGACCTTCGTAATCGGGTTGGTGACCTTCTTCAAGGGACTCAAGAATCTCAATCTCGATTTCGACCTTCCACAAGCGCTCATGCTCTCGGCGGGTGTCGGCGTGCTCGGGGCGGGGTTGGGGTGGATCTTCCTGCATCGAATCAAGCACAGCGACGAGCCGGGTGGCCGCTATCGCGACGTGGAGCGCGTCTTCGCGGTCATGGTCGTGTTGACGGCCTGCGCAGTCGCCTTCGCGCACGGATCGAACGACGTCGCCAACGCGATCGGCCCCCTGGCGGCGGTGGTCCAGGTGGTTCGCGAGGGGTCGGCCGGTGCGCAGGCCCCGGTCGAGCCGTGGATGCTGATCGTCGGTGGGGTGGGGATCGTGGTCGGTCTCGGGACGATGGGTTACCGGGTGATGGATACCGTGGGCCGAAACATCACAGAGCTCACCCCGAGCCGCGGCTTTGCGGCGACCTTCGCGTCCGCGGTGACAATCGTGATAGCCTCTCGGGCGGGCATTCCCGTATCGACCACACACATCCTGGTAGGTTCGGTGCTGGGTGTCGGGATGGCACGGGGAATTGGCGCGCTCGATCTGCGGGTCGTCGGTAAGATCTTCATCTCCTGGATTGCGACGCTTCCCATCGCCGCGGTGCTATCCGTGATCTTCTACTTCTTCTTCAATGGACTGCTCACCTAGGAGGCTTCGGCCATGTCTTTGATCTCGAATCTATTTGGCCAATCTCCGATTCGCCCGATGCAGCAGCACATGCGGGCCGCAGTCGAATGCGCGCGGCAGATCCTGCCGCTGTTC
>JAFDAW010000005.1 GCA_019313605.1 Deltaproteobacteria bacterium | reverse complement strand
CCTTCGTCGTCGAACCCGTGGCTGAATTCGTGGCCGATCACCGCTCCAATCCCACCGTAGTTCGCCGCGTCGTCTGCATTCACATCAAAGAATGGCGGACTGAGGATTCCAGCCGGGAAGACGATTTCGTTCATCGTCGCGTCGTAGTACGCGTTGACGGTTTGGGGTGTCATGAACCACTCCGACCGGTCGATTGGCCCGCCAAGCTTGTCCACGTTTCGTTGGAACTCGAATTCAGTCGCGCGTTGGATATTGCCAACGAGGTCATCCTCACGAATCTCGAGTGATGAATAGTCGCGCCATCTGGACGGGTAGCCGATTTTTGGCGTGAATTTCTGGAGCTTCTCCTGTGCCTGTTTCTTGGTCTTGGGTCCCATCCATTCGAGTTCATCGATCGAAATCTGAAAAGCCCTCCGCAGGTTCGCGATCATTTCGTCCATGCGTTCTTTGGCTTCAGGCGGGAAGTGGCGGGCTACGTACACCTTTCCGAGGGCCTCACCGATCGCATAGTCTGCATCTTCGACGGCTCGTTTCCAGCGCGGCCGGATTTCCTCGGTACCGCTCAAGGTGCCTTCGGAGAAATCGAAGTTCAGCTGTACATAGTCTTCAGTCAAATAAGGTGCCGTGCCGTCGAGCAGTTTGAAGCTGAGATAGACCTTCCATGTACTGATGGGTTCATCACTGAGGGCGCGCGCTGCTTCTTCAAAATAGCTGGGTTGCGAGAGGATGATTTCCTGTAGATCGTCGATTCCAGCTGAGTGGAGGAATGCGTCCCAGTTGAACCCCGGTGTCAGCTCATTTGCATCGGAGATCGTGTATCGGTTGTAGGTTTCAACGGGGTCTCGGTTCCGCACTTTGTCCCAATGTGCTTCTGCGAGTCGGTTTTCCAGCGCCATGATCGTATTGGCCTTGTCGTTGGCATCAGCGATACCCGCAATCGACAAGAGGTCTGTAATGTATTCGACGTACTTGCCGCGAACTTTGGAGAACTCTTCATCGAAATAGTATTCGCGATTGGGTAGGCCGAGACCCGTTTGCCACACGTAGACCGCGTAGCGATTCGAATCTCCGAGGTCCGGTTGCACGAAGATCGTAAACGGGTTGGCGGGTTCGACTCGCTGAAGATGGCCGATGTAGCGAATCAGGTCATCGTGGTTGGAAATCGCGGCAATGCGTTTCAGTTCGGCGTCGATCGGTGCTGTTCCTTGCTGCTCGATGAGGTCCGTGTTCATGTACGCGCGATAGAAATCGCCCAGTTGTTGCTGCTCTGTTCCATGCGGGTGTTCGCCCGTAGCAATTTCTTCGATGATCTCGCGCAGATTGATTTCTGCCCGGTCAGCGAGTTCGATAAACGATCCATAATCGGACTTGTCTGCGGGGATTTCCGCTGTCTCCAACCACAATCCATTGACGAAGCGATAGGGGTCGTCCTGGGGGCGAACATCCGAATTCATGTGTTGCGTGTCGATGCCGAGTCCCAGGGCGGGTCGAGCAGTCGTCGATGCCTCCTGTGGAGGTGACGTGCAGGCTCCCTGCAGCAACAGAAGCATCAAAAGCAGTCGAGTTTGGATCTTCATGTTCCCTCGCTCGGCAGATGAAACGCTGCCTCGATAACCGCGGTGTCGGCACCGTGGTTTGGTTTTTGATTCAAGGATTCAACGACGCCCCGTTTTATTCAACGACGCCCCGTTTTATTCAACGACGCCCCGTTATTAGTGGGAACATCCTTCTTTAGATCGGGATCGCTCGTTTCCCGGCGAAGCTCGGTCATGCGCTGCTGAAGCTTCTCGACGATCGGCGCAAATTTGATATTGCCGTATAGGTTGTTGTTCTCACCGGGATCGGCGACGAGGTCGTAGAGCTCGTACTCCTGCGGGTCCTCGAAGTAATGGATGTACTTCCAGCGATCCGTGCGAACGCCTCGGTTCTTGGGGACCATGTGGACCGCGGGGTACTCGTAAGACTCGTAGAGCCAGGCATCGCGCCACTCGACTTCTCTTCCCTCGAGCAGCGGCCGCATGCTCTCGCCCTGCATCGACCCCGGTACGGGAACCCCGGCCAGATCGAGGAGCGTGGGGGCGACGTCGACGTTGAGCACCATGTCCTCGCGCGTCGTACCCGGCTTGATCAGCCGCGGGTAGCGCAGGATCATGGGAATTCGAATAGACGGTTCATGCATCAGGCGTTTATCGAAAAAATTCCATTCGCCAACGAAGAACCCATTGTCAGATGAGTAGATGACCGCCGTATCCTCGACGAGCTTTTTCTCTGCGACTGCCTTCATCACTCGCCCGACATTTTCGTCCACGGCGGTGAGCACCGCGTAGTAATCCTTGGCAAATTTCTGGAAGCTCACCACGTCGTCGAAGTCGCCGATCTTCATGTCGGCATTCTTGAACGCGTCGGGCTTTCCCGCGTAATCGGTGTGCAGGGTGTCCGGTTCGGGAACCTCGATGTCCTCGAACAACTTCTCGTGGCGGGGTGCGCGAATCCAGGAGCGATGCGGCGCCTTGAAGAAGACGAACAGACAAAACGGCTTGGTGTGCGGGCGGCGAATGAACTCGATCGCCTTGGTGCCCAGCATGTCGTCCGTGTAGCGCTTCCAATAGCGTCGGTCCGGGCCGCCGTTTTCAGCAAATTCCGGATGCTTGTACCGACCCTGCCCCTTGAAACCGAAATAGTAGTCCCATTGACGGTCTCGGCCCGCCCCGTCCATGTGCCATTTTCCGATGAACGCAACCTCGTACCCACTATCGCGAAGCAGGTCTGCAAAGATGGTCTGGGTCGGCTTCAAGCGAGAGCGCCGCTCGTTGGTTCGCACGCCGTGCGTATGCGCCCACTGCCCGGTCAGGAAAGACGCCCGGCTCGGTGCGCACAGCGAAGTCGTCACGAACGCGTTGCTAAACCGCACCCCATCTCGCGCGAGCTCGTCGATATTTGGCGTTTTCAATACCGTGTTGCCCGCGATGCTCAATGCGTCGGCGCGCTGATCGTCGGTCAGAAAGAAGATGAAGTTGGGTCTCCGCGGAGAATCGGCCGCGTGCGCTACGGCGGGAAGGATCGCGAGCAGGAACCACGACACGCACAAAGCGAATGCCGGCCGACGCAGGCGATGCATGCGGTCAAACCACGATTCGCTCGCCAAGGGTCCACCTCTCCGCCAGCGATGCCACACGCGGCGTCACGCTTCGAAGCTCTGGGCATTCGCCTGAGTGCAAAACGATACCTTCGGGCTTCGTTCGACGGCAACCGGCACCCATCGAGAGCCAGGTCCAACCGAAGCTCCAACCCGGCTTCTCGATTCAATCCGCTCGAGCGCGCTGCTGTCCAATCAGCCGCACAAGATCGGGGGTCAGCCACGCAATCAGAATCAGCGCATAGCCCCACGCCAGCAACGCGTAGCGCCAGGGCGCCTGAATGGGAGACGGGTCGACGAACTCGATCCCGTGCATTGCAGCCGACAGCAGCAGCAGGGCAAGAGCCGCCGCCCAGCCTCTCCGCAAAGGAACGACCAGTACCACGATCCAGTAGTAGGCCGCCGCTGGCGTCAATGCGAAAAACGGGACCAGCCCTAGAACCGCAGCTTCGGCCAGTGGCGCCCTCCACATCGCCAATCCCGCCAACGCGAGAAACACGCCGACGACGGCAACCCGTACGGGTCGCCACTTCGCAAGCGACTCCCTCACGTCTTGCAGGGTTCTCCGCTCAGCGCGCTCCTCCGAACTTGCAAGCAGGTTGGCCGGGCCACCGAGGAACAGCGTGTCGACACCGATCAGGTCGGCGCTCCAGGTATCGCGGTAAGCGCCGATGTGTGCGCCGAAAACCCTCCAGGCTTCGACTCCCTGCCCAGTCGTACTCCCCGCCGCAAAGGCCACGCACACCATGGCCGCAAATCCCGCCGCCAACTGCAGCGGCCAACGCGGCCTTTCGCCACCAAGCCAAGCCTTGAGGGCGAGCAGGACCGGACCGGTCAGGAATAGGACCGGGAAGATGCGCACCATCGCCGCATAGCCGAAGCACGCGCCGGCGATTGCGAAGCGCTCCCGCTTCAACAGGCAGATGCCGAACACCGTGGCCGCGAGCCAATCGAGGCGGAGCAGCGAGCCGACGTAGATGTCGCGCCAGCCGTACCCGAGGCCAAAGAGTGCGAGGCAGAGACATGCCGTGCGATACCCGTAGGTCCGAAACACCAGCGCGAACATCGCAACCACGAGCAGAAGATCGAGAGCGGCAAAAACGCCCAGCGTCGCATTCGTCGTGGGAAGTCTGGCGTCGAAGAGCCGTGCGACGAAGGTCCAGGCCGGCGTGGAGTTGTAGCCGTGGTCCAAGCGAATCACCCGCCAGAGGTGCGGAGGGGTATTGGCGAGGTAGTCGCTGTGGTCGGCCACGAAGCTCTGCCAACGCGCGTCGCTGAAGCGCTCGCGCACCGCGGTGAGCTCAGCCGATTGATTTTCGGGAGCGACGAGCTTGAAGGTCGTGAGATCGCGTACCCGCTTTGGGATCGGAAGGTCGGGTGCTGTCTGTTCCTGTGCAATGAGCGAGGCGGCGTAGAGCCCGTCGTAGCCGAGCTCGGGAAAGTACTTGGACCCGAGTTGGAGATGATACTGATCCCAGCGGGCGATGATCCCCTGGTTCCACCAGTGATAGTTCCCGCCAAAGTTGAGAAATGCCGCACAGCCCGCGAGGCCCGCCAGTCCGTAGACGAGAGGCTCGAAACGCGCGAGTCCTTTGCAAACGCGAAGGGCGACGATTGCAAGCACGACCAGCAACGCCAGGCCGACCCGCGCCGCAAAGTCAGGGTACGGCTCCATGGTTTGGATGATAGGGGAAAGTAGCCGTGTTTTGGTTCCGAACGATGATGGCGGGGGTTGGATGTGTTTCGCGTTTTGCAAAGGACTCGCGCGTTTCGGGTCGAACAGCGGCATGAGTGAAAGCTGTACTTCGACCGGGCCGTTTCAACAGTAGTAGGCGGATTCAAGTTGTTCATGAGCGAGCGGAAAAGTTGTCAATCGGTGAGTTCGCTGTCAATCCCCGCCTGTTGCAGAGGGCTACAGACGCAACAATGGCGCAAATCGGAGGTTCCGAAATGCGCCATTGTATTTGCGTCAGTGGGTGGGTTGTTAGTATCCCTGCTGGCGATAGTGCTCGACACGGCCGGCGGCGAGAACCCAATCCGGCTTGAGCTCATTGGCTCGAACGAAGTCCTCGTATGCAGCATCGAGCTGTTTTCGGGATTCGTTCGCCAATCCGCGATTGAAATACGCGGTGTGCCGTTTCGCGGACCTTCGCGCGATGGCTCGGTTGTAATCGGCGATCGCCCGCTCAACCTGGCCGGTATAGAAATACGCGTTGCCACGGTTGATTAAGGCCTCCGGGAAATCTGAGATCAGCTCGAGAGCTGCCTCGAAGTCCGTGAGAGCCGCGTCGTATTCGCCCATGTGGTTGTACAGGATGCCCCGGTTTACCAGAATCGACGCCCGCTCCTTGCGGGTCGTTCGTCGGGTGTTCAGGGCGGTGTTGCAGGTGCTGATTGCGGTTGCTGCGATGGAGTTGGGGAGCATGGTAGCCCTGTAGCACTCCGTCGCGTCCGGATTTCCGGTCACGACGAGGTTGTCTGCATGGGCCGTTCCGAGAGTTAGGAGCAGAGTGGTTAGCGCGATGAGCCGCATTCGCCGACCTCCTGGGTCTCAGTTATGTAATCCCAAAATTAGCAATGGAGAACGAAGTCGGTCAACGGAGATTCAGCTTGAGATTTTTTCGCCGCTCGACATCCAATAAAATCCCCTTTTATTTCGCGATGTTGCAAAAGTTGAGAATCTGGTCCCGCAGCGCCGGTTTAGTCAGAATCATGCCAATTTCGTAAAACGGGGTTTTAAAAACACTGTGGTGGGCGTCCATCGTCGGAAAATTGACACCTGAAGATTCGCGCTCGGGGGTCGTGCAGGCAGTGCGCGACTGGGCTTCGAGAAGTCGCCGAGGCCTATTGGGACCAACGCGTCCGCACCTGTTCCTCAATCTCGGGAGAGGCGATCAAGAGGTCCTCCGGATAGCGCCGGTAGCCGGCCATCGCCTGATAGATCTCGCGCTCCTCGTAGACCTCGAGTGAGAATCCGGCGAGGTATTGGAGCCGCAGGCTTCGCTCGCGATTGATCTGCGCATCCTCGAGCCATTGCGTGAGATCCGGTCCCCGACCGAAGTAGGTGGAGAGCAGCGTGATGAGATAGCCGAGGTCGACGTCCGCGAGAGACTGCGCGAGCCGCGGGTTTTGCCGGATCCTCGAGGCCATCCGATCGACGTCGATTCTCATCGGGCCGTCCTGGCCGATCATCACGAGGTCGTTGCCGCCATTTCGGGGGATATGACTGCTCCAGACGGTGCCTTCTGGAAACACCTCCAGGAAGGATGCGAGTTCGCTCTTCATGCTGGGCCCGTCGGTTTCGTAGAGCGGCAACCATTGGGCGACGATACCGCCCGGGTTCAGGCGCTTCCGGGCGTACTCGTAAAACTCCACGGTGTACAGAACGGCAGCTCCGTCCATCCACGGATCGAGTGGATCGGACGTGATGATGTCGAATTTTTCTTGGGTCGTCGCGATGAAATGCCGCGCATCGTCGACGACCACCTCGACGCGGGGGTCGTCGACGACATTGTAGTTCTCCTTTGCGAAATACTTGCCGCCGACCTCTGGCATCAGAGGCTCGAAATCGCAGATGACGATGCGCTCGATTTCCGGATGTACGACCAGGGAGCCCGCGGTCACGCCCGCTCCGAAACCGATCACGAGAGCGGTCTTGGGGTTCGGATGCATGAGTACGGGAAGGTGTCCCATCATGCGCTGGAGTCGCATGTCTTCGGGGATGGTCGACGCCATCGTTTTGCCGCCAACGTGAATACTGCGCGCGTTGGCGCTCGGAAAGTCGACGACCGCCACAGAGGAGGTCCGCCCTTCGCCGGCGAATAGAATGGACTCGAGCAGGACGTTGTCATCGTGGGCGCGTCGACCGACTGCGATGACGCGACCCGAAACGGGCGGGACCAGTTGAATCATCAGTATTGCGAACGCTGCGATCAACGCCGTCGTCACGATCGCGCGCGACATCTCGAATTCGCTCTTCGATCCCAGTCCGCGAGGAGCGCCGAGTAACAACAGGGCCGAGCCCCCCGCGACCACTGCGAGAACCTGCTGTGAAACGTTCGAGCCGAACGCCGGGACCATCACCAGACCAAAGAGCAGGGCGCCGACGATCGCGCCGATCGTGTTTGCTGCGTTGATACCGCCCGCCAGGTGCCCGGGTTCCTGCCCTTTGCCCGCGGCGGCCGCGAGGGCGAGCGGAAAGCTCGCGCCCCATAGGCCGGTGGCGGGCAGGATGGCGACTGCGCTGCGAACAAGATCGTGGGAGAAGATCTGGAAGAGGCTGTCCGCGAAGTCTGGGTTGAGCTTCCAGTAGGGGAGTTCGGCGGTGATCATGTGTGCGGCCAGCGGGATCGCGGCCACCAACGCGAGCTGGCACCAGCCGAGCGCCGCGCGCGGAGATCGTACGTGCCGGGCCACAAGGGACCCCACGCTGCTGCCGAGCCCGAGCCCGGTGAGAAAGATCGCGAGGATGATTGTAAAGCTGAAGACCGTCCCGCCGAGGATCAGCCCGAGCAGGCGCGTCCAGATGACCTGCGCACCGAGGGCCGTCAAACCCGAGAGCGCGATGACCCAATAGACGATTCGATGGTCGGCCAGCGAGGGGAGCGCGAGCTTCGAGGCGTCGCCCGCGCGAAATCGGTCGCGCGAAGCAATCGAATAGGCAACCGCAGCCACCCCGGCGTTCAGCGACACCGCGAACAACGTGGCCACGGTGTCGTTGTACAACCGCAGCAGGTAGAAACCCGCGAGCAGGCAGCCGAGCACGCCTCCCGCGAGGTTCGCCATGTAGAGCAGGCCAAGTTTCGACATTCCGCTGCGCGTCGTGTTCAGGCAACGCGCGATTGCGGGCAGTGTCGCGCCCATGAGGATTGTCGGGGGTAGCAGGCAGAGCAGGCAGATGACTGCGCGCAGCACGAGTCCGAGCGCGCCGTGACCGACGATCGCCAGATAGAGTTTTCCGATGAGCGGCAGCAGAACCAGCAGCACGATGCCGAAGGCTGCAATTCCGGCTTCGAGGTAGGCGTAGACGCGGAGCGGGGGGTGATCGGGGGAAACCCAACGCGGGAAGGCCAGGCTGCCGATACACATGCCGCCCATGTAGCTCGTCAACACGATTGCGAGGGAGACGGCTGATGCGCCGACGACCAACCGAAGCAGATGAAACCAGACCACCTCGTAGATCAGCGCCGCACAGCCGCTCGCGACAAAGAACAGCAACAGCAGCACGAAGTGGCGTGAGGGGCCCCCTTCGCCCGAGGTCTCGCTTTGATTCATTGCTGTTTCGTCCGCGCTACGGCCCGCCAACCGTGACCGGCGCGGTCGCGACGGGGTTGCGGGGAACTGGTTCGGGTTTCAGGCGTCCGCTCAGAAACCCGCTGTCTCGGTACGTTGCTCGTGCATTCGCTGTCGGACGAGTTCGGACCAGCGGGCAAGGTTGGCGCGAACAAACGACCAGTAAGAGCGATCCTTGCGAACGACACTGCCGACGAATGCTCCCGAGGGTCCGATCGTCCGGCGCTCTTCGAAGCGCGCAATCGCCTCGCCCGTCTCACCGTCGGCGAAATCGACCCGCAGGGTCATTTCACCGAAATTCGAAATCCAGCCCAGTTCGTTTGTGATGGGTCTCTTGTTATTGTGCACGACCACGTCGAGCAACGTAGTCGAGACCCACAGCAGGCCCGGATCCGGCTGCGATGCGGGACCGAACCCCACCCCATTCGCCAACCCGGTCTTGAAGATGTCGTAGAACGATTGCTGGAGTCGCTGGTGATCTCGCTCCGTCAGCAGGACCCCCGCGGACGACGGATCGAGCCGATAATGTCGAGGTGTTTCCTTGTACTCGACACTGACCGGTCGCAGCGCCACCCGGTCGTAGGCGCGGAGGTCGACACCGGGTCGGACCCAGAACATCTCCGCCCCTCGGGTCGAAACCAGCTGCAGGCCGTTTTCGAGTGTGGTGATATCGCCTTCCGTCTCGAAGGTCGGTGGGGTGTTGGCAGAGGCCTGGCTCCCGAGCCAAAGTGCGAGCAACGCAAATCCGAGGGCCGCGCGCGTGCGATGAGTTGCGGTCTCTTGGGTGTGGACTAAATCCGGCATAGCGTCCCCTCCCGTCGTCGGTCCGTGAACGAACTCGGTGTCATTATATCCCGTTGTTTGCTGGGGAGTCCACGATCGAGTCGGGTATATTGCGTTTTTCGGCACGACTCGCAGCGGTCGGGTCGATCCTCGGACGGAAGTTGCCACAATCGGCCATCGTACGCTGCTAAGATGCTGCAATAGAAAGGGTTCTGCCGCGGTTCCTCCAATGCGAGGTTGTATGCAAAGGATCTTGTTCGCGATAGCGATCGCCAACATTCTCTCCGGCTCGAATGCGGAAAACGCAATTGCCCGCTCCGCTGTCGCCGCGGAAATATCGAGTGAATCCCCGGAGAGTTCAGATTTCGGCATGTCGGTGGATCCGCTGCTCTCCGCCATCGAGCAGCTGGAGTCGGACCACGACGCCAAATGCCACTCTTCGGCAAACCGCTTCGAGGATTTTCTCTTCGGAACACCCCTGAGCGATGCTGCACGAAGCGCGAGCGTCGAGCTGCAGGTGCATCTGGTTCGCGATCTCTGGGCTCGGGCATCGACCGTCGCACTGCGGGAGGGTGCGTCGGCCATCCAACCGCGCCACCTCAGCCCGGAGATCGAGAAAATCGTCAGCATCGATCGGAGCGTCGACGGTGAGTGGCAGATCACATTTCCAGGTGCTCCCCCGGTCGTGGTTCCGGAGATCCGCGCGACCCAATACGCTTCGATCGCCTATTCGCTGCGAGCCATCCTCGCGGTGCAGCAGGATTTCATGGTGTTGGGTGGCGCCCCGCTGGTCGACCTCGAATCCGAGAGTATCGACGAACTCCGCGAAGCCCTCGACATCGTCGCCCTGAGCGCGTTGGTACTCGCAGATCGCGCAGCGCGCGAGCAAAGCGAGTACGAGATCAGTGAGCCGGGATTGAGAGAGGCGTGGGCTCGGCTCCTCCCGGGCCTCGGCGAGAACCTTGCGAAGCCCGATCCGGCAGGGCACGTCGAGGTGTCCGCTAGTTCCGAGGGCCGCGCCCAGGCGCTCGCTCTTCTCGACGAGGTCGTCGAGCGCAAGTTGGCCGCCTATCGCAAATACAACAACCTCGAGGGCCGCGACGAGATTCGACTCCTCGTCTTCAACATCAGCCGCTTCTACGCGCGGCAGCCCGTGTCGTCGATGATCGAAGAGCGTCGAAAGCTCGTCGCCACCCTCGGGCATGAGCTCGATGCCTTTGCGAGCGAGCTGTTGCGCGAAGCGGACCGACGGGCTCGCGAGGCTGAAGACCCGCTCATCCGGAGCGCCGAGGCCACGGCCGCCGCCCAACAGCTCATCCCGAATCAGATCGACGAGTTCGAGGACGTTCACGTCTTCGGTCGGCTTGCCGACGACGAGCGGGTCATCCTCGAGGCCTTCGACTGCGACTCCTTCCGGGACTTCGGAACCCATTGGCAGTCTCTTCGTCAGGCGACCCACGCGGCGCCGCCGAATTCGATCCTGCCAGACCCCTTTGCGGCGGAGATTCTCGCCGAGGGCATCTCGCAATACGGTGTGCTTCTCCTGCGCGTGGCGGGGATCATCGCCCGCGAAACCGGCTATACGGTTCGCCTCCAGCCCGAAGACATCGAGGCGGCCGCACCTCTCATCCGAGAGCGCGCCAGCCGACACCACGCCGCCCCCGAGATCATCGAGACCCAGAGTCGGATCGCATCCGCTTCAACCCAGCGCGGGCGTGAGGGCGAGGAGGTCGATGCAGCAGCCTTCTTTTCCGACGTAACCGCTGCAGTGGGCGTTGATTTCAACCACCGCTCGTCGACCTGGCTGGGCGAGTTCCGCCACAAGCAACTGAAGACGCCGCCCACGTTCTCGGGCGGTGGTGTCGCCGCGGAGGATGTCGACGGAGACTCCGATGTCGATCTGCTCTTCGTCGGGGGCGCCGGAATCGCGTTGCTGTTGAACGACGGGCGCGGGGGCTTTGCGGATGCGAGCCGGGAAGCCGGCATCGAATGGTCGCGCGCGGACGGTACCCACGGCGAGGCCCGCAGTCCGATCATCGCGGACTTCGACAACGACGGGCGCCAGGACATCCTGGTCACCTACGTGAACGACGATCATCGGCTCTACCACAACGTTGGTGGGGCGCGCTTCGAAGACGTGACGCAAGACTCGGGGCTCGGTGGTGAGGGGCTCGTCGCGGGACCGGCAGCGGTCTTCGATTTCGACTCGGATGGCCTACTCGACATCTACATCACCTACTTTGGTGACTACCTTCGCGGCAAAGTCCCGACCGTCGATCGAAACAACCAAAACGCGCTGCCGAATCAGCTCTTCCGCAATCTAGGCGGTCTGCATTTCGAGAACGTGACCGAGGGCAGCGGGACGGCGGACGTGGGCTGGACCCAGGCGGTATCGCATGTCGACTTCGATCGGGATGGGCGCCAGGACATCATCGTGGCCAATGACTACGGCCGAAACTCGTTCTTGCGGAACCTGGGCTCCGGAAAATTCGAAAATGCGGCTCCCGCCCTCGGTGTCATCAAGGCCTACCACTCGATGAACGTCGGGATCGCCGACCTCAACGACGACGATCACCCCGATATCTACATTTCGAATCTCGCCATGCTCGTGAAGGACAACAAATACGTCTTCCCCGATCCGAACACTCCGATCGATTTCGATCTGCGTGCAATGGCGGGAATGCTGATCAAGGAATCGGACATGTTCTACATGTCTCACCTCGAACAGGGCCGGCTCACCAGATATGTGCCCTCGAAGGATGTCGAGCGCGGTTCGAATTCTACCGGCTGGGCGTGGGACGCCGAGTTTCTGGATTTCGACCACGACGGCGACGAGGACCTGTATCTGGTCAATGGCACCAACGACTTCAATACGTTCTCGATGGTCTACCGGCCGGTGAATCCCAACGTACCGACTCGCGAGCTCCTGCTCGACCACCGTCGCGAGTCGAACGTGCTCTTTCTCAATGAGGACGGGAAGCTCAAGAACGTTTCTCTCGGGAGCGGTGCCGACTTTGCGGCGAATTCGCGAAGCACGGCCTACCTCGACTACGACGACGACGGCGACCTCGATATTGCGGTGAACAACTTCCACGCGCCGGCGACGTTCTTGCGCAACGTCGCCGACAAGCAGGGGAGGGGATGGATCAAGCTTCGACTCGTCGGTGATCCCGACCGGTCGAGCGTCGCGGATGCCACCTGTGACGAGTTCGCCGATTGTGGCTGGAAGTGGTTCGGCGCGGAGGTCCGACGCTGGCTCGAAGAGTCGGAAGATCGCGCGCCGAATTGGCTGGTGGAGTGGTTTGCCGTCGAGCCCGGCCCGCGCAGCAGTCGGGATGCCATCGGTGCGCGGATCGTCGTGACCCTCGAAGATGGAACGCACGCGCGCCGCGAAGTGCAGGCGGGCTCTGGTTATCTCTCGATGAACCCCAAACAGCAACACTTCGGAGTCGGGCAATCGCGTTCGGTGGACGTGCAGATCATCTGGCCGAACGGCGAGCGGCAGACGCTACCGGCCCTTGCGGCGAATGCGAGCTACACGGTGCATCAGGGCGTCGGGGTGGTCGACCCTGCGCGCGCCAGCGAGGTTTCGCAGCGGATCCCGTGACGGACCCGCCGTGTTGCCGAGCGGTGCGGCTCGACGCGGGGCAATCGCACTACGACTTGCTCGCGAGGCGCGCCGCCCACATTCGCGAGACTCCAGGCCGCTTGTCTCGATTCCGCTCCACCATGAAGCGTACGGCGGGGTCGACGGCGTATTCGGGACTGACCGATTTCAACCAGCTCTCCGCTTCCTGTGGTGAGCGATTGAACCAGACCCTGAAGCCGCTTTTCACTGCGGTGTCGCGCTTTTTCGTAGGGGGGAGTCCGGTGAGCCATTTCATGGCCGCGGGACCATCGTTTGTCACCCAACTACCGGCCACGATCATCAGCGCGTCATCCACGTAGTCGTGATCCAGGTGGCCGTTCAGCCAATGCGCGGTCAGTGGGGCGTCGACCCCGGCGAGGGTGCTGGTCGCCTTTATGAAGACGGCCTGCTTGAAACGCGGCGGGTCGTTCGGCACGCCTTCTGCCCAGCGCATCACAGCCTCGGGACCCTCTTTCGAGATCTCCCACGCGAGCGTTCCAAGGTACGCCAGTCGAATCTGGCCTTCGGGCAACTTGGAAATATAGTCGCTCGCGGTGTCCCGGTACTCGCCATGCGTCCATCCGGCGAGCAGGCGCCCTCCCCAGAATTCCTGCAAGCCGGCGTCCTCGACGGTACTCAGCGCCCGCACGGCCTCCAGTGGGTTGAGGAATCCCCAGGCGTACATGGCGGCGGCGCCCGCGTTGCGGCGGATCTGCGGTGGCCAGGCTTGCGCCTGCTCGAAGGCCCCACTCGCGTCGAATCGCACCCAGGCGAGCATGAACACCCGAAATTCGTCGGTGAGCAACCACGGCAGGTGGGGTTCGAGAGCCTCGAGGGCCTCTGGCAGATTCTCGGGATTCAAGCCCACCAGGAAGGAACTGAAGCGATACGAGCGCGTCAGCCAGTTCGGATCTTCGAGCGCTTGTTTGAACGAGGCCACGCTGGCGAGTTCGTTTTCGAGGACCGGGGCGGTCGTGCGCCCGAGCGAAAAGCCCAATGCGAGAGCGAGCGCGACGAAGATCACGGCTGTCCATTTCATTGACCGGCAAGCCTCCAGGTGAGCGTGCTCCAGTGGGTGAGCGGCGGTCACTGTATAGAAAGATGGGCCACGGGCACGAATCCGCGCTGCCGGTCGATGGCTGCTGGGCAGTGGCCGGCCCACAGGTCGAACGCGGGCCCATCGACCCAGCCCTATCTCTTCGGTTGTGTCCCAAAGATTGTGCTGATCGCGATCAAACCCCTGTGCGATCGGGGGCTTGGCAAATGGGATCCGTCGCGTGACCGGAAGTGGCTGCCGCCACTGCATAATTTCCACGCCAAGCACAATCTTTGGGACACAACCAATCCACTCCCCAGTCCGGTCACCGCCCCCGAAACCAGGGCTACCCAGGAGGCGGCGCAAGAAGGCCTCGCTCGCTGCGGATTGGATTTCCCACGGGGGATTCGGCAACGGTTTGCTGAGAAATCCGGCCCGGCTGCATATTTCCGCCCGGATTGTGGCTGATTCAAGAAAAAGCGACCCCGATCACGTTTTCGCTCTACAGACCGCTTGATTACCGGCAGTGGTCTGCCGATCTCTTTTAGCAGCGTGGGCGTTTAGACCCGAATGGGGTTTATAAGGCCCGAACAAGAGATGGGAGTCGGCTCCGTGAGCGCCCCCCCGTCACAACGGAGGTTCACAGACATGTTATTCATCAACAGACTGTTAATGGTCGGCCTGTTAAGCGTCGGGATCGCCGTCGCTACGACCGCCCAGGCCGGGGTCCAGCTCTTCGAGGGTTCTTGGACCGTCAAGGCGTTCGCCAACGAATGCTCGGCAGCGGCGAGTTCTCCGACCTTCGCCCCGCACTGCGGCGGCGGCGGGAGCGAGTCGCTGTACTACACGGGATTCGGAATGCCGCAGGGGATCCTGTGCCACGCCAATCAGCCG
This sequence comes from Deltaproteobacteria bacterium, assembly GCA_019313605.1. Classification (GTDB taxonomy): domain Bacteria; phylum Myxococcota_A; class UBA9160; order UBA9160; family SMWR01; genus JACZVU01. The sequence continues at coordinate 9,111 of JAFDAW010000005.1, read as the reverse complement.
CGCTGTCCGTTTGAATCGACGCCGACGAACGGAGACACCAAGTCACCGCAGTTCGCCCCCTTGGGCGGCTCCCAAGCGGCCGCGCTGTTTTGCGCACCCTGGGCGAACTGGCAGGGCAACGGAGCGACCGCGCGCCCGCCCAAGGACGGTACGGCGAGCACCACCGGTATGAAGGGACTTAAGATGCCGCCGCTCTACCGGAACACCAAGTTCTTCACTAGCGGAGGCCAGCCCGACATCCAATCGTGCTACGGCACCTCCACAGGAGCGACACCGGGTGGCAAGGGTCTGGTTCAGGCGGGTAATCCAGTCACCGGTGTCTGGAGCGCAAACACGACCACAGGCGGTGCGTTCAATTTTGCCGCCGCTCCCACTACCGGCACCGCAGGCATCCGGGTGACGGATGCGGTCGGAAGTTTCGGGGCCATCTACCCCTACGTGTATAGCTACACGTACGCGAACCTGAAAAACGACGTGGGCGTCTTCGGTCCGGGCGCGGGTCCGGGTGATTTCAGCCTCGCCCGTAAGAACGATGGCATCTACATGAAGCAAGGCGCCGCCAAGTTCGGCGGAACCATGGAGATGCTGGGCGCTATTACGTCCAAGGTCTGTTACTACCGCAACGGTGGCTGCTCGCTGGGTGAAGGCACATGGCGCTATGAGGCGATTGGACAGTCGGGCTGGTACGACACGAACAGTGTCCTCACCGCGGGCTACGTGGTGACCGCCATGCAGTACTACTACCACACGGCCCTGATGCAGGCGAGCGAAATCCTGGTCGAGGGTTCGCGTTTCCCGTGGGCGACGGGCAACTTGACGCTCACCGCCACAGGGCGTGGGCCGGTCAATACTGTTGCTTACACCCAGGGCTCCGACAATCGGACGGCCAGCGGCAAGGGCACGATTCAGATGGTGACGCCGGTGATCACCCGCTGGCTCCAGCCCGCTGTGAACTTCGAGACGGGCGGTGTCGGCATCCTCCGGATCAGGTTCATTCCGGAGCCGCAGACCTGGGCGATGCTGGTCGCAGGTGTCTCACTCCTCGGAGTGGGTTACCGGATGCGAGGGCGCTAATCGTCCGAGCCTGAGAAACGAATTCGATCGCGGCTGCGATCGGAGCCCCGGGCGGTCACGGCGACCGTCTGGGGTTTTTCGTTTTGGTTGTGTCCCAAAGATTGTGCTCGCTGTGAAGATTGTGCAGTGGCGACAGCTACTTCCGCCCATGCTACGGCACCCATTTGCCAAGGCCCCGATCGCACAGGGGTTTGATCGCGATCAGCACAATCTTTGGGACACAACCTTTCGTTCTTGCGCGGCCTACTTGCGATGACGGGTGTGCGCTCGGGCTCCTTTGCCCCCGGGGACGGACATTTCCGCCTTGCTACTCTTTCCGTAAATCGACAGCCAATTCGGCGGAGAAACTCCTCCCCGCGGGGGGGAGGAGCGCCTTGTGGTCGCTGGCGCCGAAAGCGCGCTCATTTTTTCACCTACCTTCCACTGTTTGATCAATTTTTCGCTTGACACTCGATTCGGCCGTAGGCAATTATGGGGCAGATCGTGGTGGGAAGAGGCTGCCACATCCATCGGTCTCTTTTGAGGCCCCATTCGAGCCCCTGTTTTGTTTTGATTGGGATTCGACGCTCTTTCGGGGTTCTGAAAACCGGTTTGCTAGTGGGTCTAGTGAATCGAATGGGCAGAGGGAAGTGGAAGCCGGCGCATGGAGCGCATTCCCGCACACACTGGAGGATCACAAACATGTTAGGCATCACCAGAATGTTAGCGCTCGGCCTATTGAGCGTCGGTATTGCCGTCGCGACGACCGCCCAGGCTGGGAACCAACTCTTCGAGGGATCCTGGACCGTCAAGGCATTTGGTAACGAGTGCTCGGCCGCGGTAACTGGCGGTACGGCTCCGCACTGTGGCGGTGGCGAGAGCGAGTCGGATATCTACGGGGCGTTCGGAATTCCCCAGCAGATCCAGTGCAACGCGAACCAGCCGCGCTGTCCGTTTGATTCGACGCCGACGGACGGAGCCGGCGTTTTCGCACCGCTGGGCGGCAGTCAGGCCGTCGGGCAGTATTGCGCTCCCTGGGCGGATTGGCAGGGCAACGGAACGACCGCGCGCCCGGCCAAGGGTGATACGGTGATCTCGACCGGTATGAAGGGCGTCAAGTTTCCGCCGCTCTACCGCAACCCCGTGTTCTTCACCGCCGGTGGCCAGCCCGGCACTACGCTGTGCTCCTCGAACACCAGGAGTCCCCTGGGCGGCCCGGGCCTGGCGCAGGTGGGCGTTCCGATCACCGGTACATGGGGCGCAGACACGACGACAGGCGGTGCGTTCAATTTCGACGCAGCTCCGGCAAATGGTGGCGTGCGCGTGACCGGTGCGGTCGGTGAGTTCGCGGCCATCTACCCCTACGTTTACAGCTACACGTACGCGAACCTGAAAAACACAACGGGTGTTTTCGGTCCGGGCAACGGTCCTGGTGATTTCAGCCTCGCCCGTAAGAACGATGGCATCTACATGAAGCAAGGTGCCGCCAAGTTCGGCGGAACCATGCAGATGTTGGGCGCGTATACGACCAAGGTCTGTTACTACCGCAACGGCGGTTGCTCGATAGGCGTTCAGGACTGGCGCTATGACGCGATTGGACAGTCGGCCGTATACTCGGGGGGCGGGGACGTCATTGCCGGCTACGTGGTGACCTACGTGGCGCACTACTACCACACGGCCCTGAACCAGACGAGCACGATCAACGTCTATGGTTCGCGTTTCCCGTGGGCGACGGGCACCTTGACGGTCACCGCCACAGGGCGTGGGCCGCACAATACGGTCCATTACACCATGGGCTCCGACAATCGGACGGCCACCAGCGGCAAGGGCACGATTCAGATGGTGACGCCGGTGATCACGCGCTGGCTCCAGCCCGCTGTGAACTTCGAGACGGGCGGTGTCGGCATCCTCCGGATCAAGTTCGTTCCGGAGCCGCAGACCTGGGCGATGCTGTTCGCAGGTGTCTCGCTCCTCGGAGTGGGTTACCGGATGCGAGGGCGCTAATCGTTCGAGCCTGAGAAGCGAATTCGGTCGCGCTGCGATCGGACCCCCGGGCGGTCAATCTGACCGCTCGGGGTTTTTCGTTTTCGTATGGCCCATTTGCGGCGATGAATGCGTGTATCTGAACTCGCCCCACTGCGGTGCTCTGTCGAGCCTAGATGCTGCTCGTGCTTCAGCTCTATCCTGCAGATTATGTTCGTTTTTTCGCTTGACAGTCGTTTCGTGTCCGGGCGAAGATAGTGAGTGGCGGTACTCCATCCATCGGTACGTTTCGGGTCCCCATCCGATCCCTGATCCCTTTCGGAGATTCTACGCTTCGTTGAGGAATCTAGATTTCGGAAGATGAGATTGGGACTTGGGATTTGGGACTGAGATTGGATTTTGTTTTTCGGCTTGTTAGTGAATCTAGTGAGCCTGATGGAAGTGGGGCCTGCGCATGACGCGCATCCCCGTCCATAGTGGAGGTTCGAGGGCATGTTATTGATCAACAGACTGTTATTGGTGGGCCTGTTATGCGTTGGGGGCGCTGCTACGACCGCCCAAGCCGGGAATCAGATGTTTGACGGTTCTTGGATCGTCAAGGCATTTGGCAACGAATGTGCGGTAGCGGACACGAGTCCCGGTCCGCATTGCGGCGGCGGTGCGAGCGAATCGCTGGTCTACGCGGCGACCGCAGTTCCGCTGGGAATCAAGTGCAACCCGAACCAGCCGCGCTGTGCGTTCTCGGAGACACCGACGAACGGGAACGGCGGCTTTGCCCCCCTGGGCGGCTCTCAAGGGCAGGCGCTGTTCTGCATGCCGTGGTTCAACTGGCAGGGCAACGGAACGACCGCGCGCCCGGCCAAGGGCGGGACGGCTGTCACGACGGGTAAGGCGGGACTCAAGACTCCGCCGTTCTACCGGAACCCAGAGTTCTTCACCTCGGGCGGTGAGCCCGATCGAAATTTGTGTACCGGAACCAGCACGGGTGCGACGCCGGGCGGCAAGGGTCTGGTCCAGGCGGGCGACCCGGTAGCCGGTCGTTGGGCGGTTACCACGACGGGGACCCAGTTGGGTGGATTCAATTTCGCGGCAGCCCCGCTCGGGCCCCCCGAAGGCAAGAGCAGCGGTCTTCGCGCGACGGGTGTGATTGGTGAGTTTGGGGCCATCTACCCCTACGTGTATAGCTACACGTACGCGACGTTTCGAAACGCCGAGGGCGTTTTCGGTCCGGGCAAAGGTCCGGGTAGTTTCAGCCTCGCCCGTAGGAACGATGGCATCTACGTGAAGCAAGGCGCCGCCAAGTTCGGCGGAACCATGACGATGTTGGGCGCCTTGACGACCAAGGTCTGTTACTACCGCAACGGGGGTTGCTCTCTGGGCTCGAACGACTGGCGTTATGACGCGATTGGGACGTCGGCCCTAACGAAGAACGGCGTCGTCACCGCTGGCTACATCGTGACCCACATGGCGATCTACTATCACACGGGCCTGATGCAGGCGAGCACGGTCGACGTGGTAGGCTCGCGCTTCCCGTGGACGACGGGGAGCATCACGCTCACCGCCACAGGACGTGGACCGCACAAGACGGTCCATTACACCCACGGCTACGACAACCGCAACACGACTACCTCCGAAGGCCAGGGGACGATTCAGATGGTGACGCCGGTGATCACCCGCTGGCTCCAGCCCGCGTTGAACTTCGAGACGGGCGGCGTTGGCATCCTTCGGATCAAGTTCGTTCCGGAGCCGCAAACCTGGGCGTTGCTGTTCGCGGGTGTCTCACTCCTCGGAGTGGGTTACCGGATGCGAGGGCGCTAATCGTCCGAGCCTGAGAAACGAATTCGATCGCGGTACGATCGGAACCCCGGGCGGTCGCAGAGCCCGCCCGGGGTTATTTGTCCCGACTTCTCCTATCAGAGAAGCGCGTATTTCCCGGTCCGTGAGCGCTTTTGCGTTGGGTCGAATGGGCTAAGATCGCTTGATGCTAAGTCGCCTACTACATTCGCGTTGGTTCTATTTCGTCGCCGGTGCCCTGATGGTCGTCGCTGCAATCTATTCGCAGCTCGACATCCGGATGGACCCGCGACCCCTCGGTGATTCCGCCGACATCGAAACACTCCACGAGAGAAACGACCTCAACATTCTCTTCGTATTAATCGACACGCTGCGGTCCGATCGCCTGTCCGCCTACGGTTACGAGCGCGAGACGAGCCCGACCCTCGACAAGCTCGCGGCCGATGGGATCCTTTTTTCGGACAATATGTCGCAGTCTTCGTGGACGAAGTGCTCGATGTCGTCACTTTGGACGGGCCTCTATCCGGTCAGCACCGGCGTGACCCGCTCGCCACAGGGGCTGCCCGACGAGGCGATAATGCCCGCCGAGATCATTCGCGAAGCGGGCTTCCGCACCGCTGCGATCTGGCGCAATGGCTGGATCAGCCCAGGGTTCGGTTTCTCGCAGGGTTTCGAGGTCTATCACAGTCCCAAGAGTGCGCCGACACCGATGTCGGTGCGTCGTGAGAAGCCGACATTGGGCGTCACCGGAACCGACCAGGACGTCGTCAACTCGGCGATCGAGTTCTTGCGCGCCCAGGGAGACGAGCGCTGGTTTCTCTACATCCATCTGATGGACGTTCACCAATATGTGTACGATGAGGACACAGCGCTCTTTGGCACGACCTACTCGGATATCTACGATAACTCGATCCGCTGGACGGATCGGGTGCTCGGAAGCCTGATCCACGATCTCGACGTGCGCGGACTGCGCGACAAGACCATGATCATCGTAGCCGGTGATCACGGTGAAGCTTTTGGCGAGCACGGCCGCGAAGGCCACGCACGCGACGTCCAAGCAGAGGTGACCACCACGCCTCTGATCGTCAGCTTCCCGTTCCGGCTGGAGCCCGGGGTTGTCGTAAACACGGCCACGGAGAATGTCGATCTCTGGCCGACGATCCTCGACCTGTTGAAGCTACCGCCCCTCGAAATTACCGATGGGCGATCTCAGCTGCCCGCGCTCATGGCCGCTTCACGGGGCGAAGCCGTGCCAGCGCGAGAGAGGCCTCGCTACGCCCACCTCGACCAGACCTGGGGACGCACCAAAGAAGAGCCCCGTCCGATGGTGGCCGTGCGGGAAGGCCCGTATCGACTCGTGCGGACCCACGGGACGAAGGGCTGGCTCTATAATCGAACGGACGACCCCCGCGAGCAGGTCGATGTCGGCGAAGAGGAGCCCGAAGTGTTGGCGAGACTTCAGGCGCTTGCTGATGAATACCTGGAGCGGCCGGCGGCTCCGTGGCAGGCGTCTGACGTGGAACTTGATGATGCGCAGCTCGAGCAACTCCGCGCACTCGGCTACCAGATCGAATAGGTTGTGTCCTGAAGATTGTTCTCGGCACGCAGATTGCTCTGGTGTCGGGGGTGCTCGCCGCCTTGCGTCGCTTTTGTCCGCCATGCTGCCCGAACTCGAACTGCGCATTCCACGGTTGTTCGCGGGGTTGGCGCTATCGGCGTGCCGGATCCTTCCAACGAATGCGGGCGCCGCGCACCGTACCCCGGTTCCAATGTTCACACTGCGGTCGCTCTTTTAGTTCACAGACCTTTTCAACCACCTACTGGCACCCGAGACCGCCCGCACGTGCCAAAGGAACGCCCGCCCAGGGACCGCGTTCACCCACTGGCACCTGCACTCACCAGTTGAGAGAGAGGGTCACCCCATACATTCGAGGCTCGGCCCAAACCTCGAGGATCGATTCGGCCTGGCGGCTTTGGTCGAAGACGTCGACCTTGTACTCTTCTTCGAAGATGTTGGAGACCCAGAACGCCAACTCGATCCGTTCATCGGGCGTTCGGTAGGCGATCCGCGCGTTGTGGAGCCAGTAGCCTTCCTGTGAGATGGGATCGATCATCTGCGGATCCAGGTATCCCTTCGAGCGGTAGTTGAAGTCGTACTGTGGAACCAGGGAGCCCCAGCCGAACAGCGGGATCTCGTATTCGGTGACCACTGACCAGTTCCACGTCGGGGCCGCCACGAGATTATTTCCCGTGTAGTCGAACTCAACGGGCTGCGGGTTCGGGTTTCGCGGTACACTGATGGTCTTGATGACCTTGAAATCCTTGAATTCGCTGTCCAGCCAGCCCAGGTTGGCATTGATCATGAGGCCCGGCAGCGGCCGGAGGCGCAACTCCGCTTCGGCACCCAACACGTCGGCATCGGCGTTGAGCAGCTTCTGAATCGGCAATTTGCCCGGTTCGTTCGTGATGTCGAAGACCTGCAGGTCCTGGTACCAGTAGCGGAAGACCGCGGCGTTGAGGATCACCCGGTCGTCGAACCAGCGCGTTCGGAAGCCAAGTTCGATGGCATCGATGAACTCGGGCTCGACCGGGTCGATGTCCTGCTCGGGGTCGCCGCCCGAGACCGTCAGACCCGCGTTGAAGTGACCGCCCTTGAAGCCGTGGCCGAAGCTCAGATAGGAGAGCAGGCTGCCGTATTCGTTGGAAAACGGCGTATAGCTGAGCTTCACGTCGCCCGTCCACTCCTTCCAGGTCGCTTCCACGGTTTCTTCTTCGAGTTCGACATTCTTCACTTCGGATGTGGTTCCGATCGCGGAACTCACGAGTGAGAATTCCTTCTTTTCGTTGTTGTAACGGATCCCCCCGGCGAGCGTGAGCTCGTAGATGCCCGGGATCGTATCCTCCTCGACCAGATCGATTTCGCCGGCCACGTAGGGGGCCCAGCTCGTCAATTTCTGCGAGAAATCCTGATTGATCTCGAACTGCTGCGTGTCGGGAAAGAAGTTGTTCGCGGTGAGTTCCTCGTGGAGGAAGAAGAATCCTGCGGTCCATTTGTAGCGTTCGCCCTCGCCCTCGATGCGCAGCTCCTCGGTCGTCTGCCAGGCGCTGTCGGACCAGACGGCCGGAAAGATCTTGAGGGGGCTAGCGTCGCCTTCGTCCTCGACGACCCGATCGTACCATTCGTAGTCGTAGAGCAAGGTGATGATGACAGCCCCGAGATCCCAGAACCCCTTTCCGTTGATCCCCCAGGCGTCGATGTACTCGGTGCCGTCTTGATCGTAGAATCCCGAGAAGGGATTTCCGCCACCCTGGCCTGGGGTTTGGAGTTTGTCGTCGGGGTCGTCGTCGGGCCCCTTTGCGGGGTCGTCGGTGAGCCCTTTGACGTCGCGCCATCCCTCGCCGATAGGGGGACGATTATTGCGTGCTTGCTGTGCGGCGGAGTTCTCGGAAAAGCCACCCTGCCGCACTTCGTCGAAGCCGCCTGAGAAACTGGCCTTGGCACCGAGCATTTGCAGATGGGCAGAGTCGCCGCGGTTCTGGGTGCCGTGGGCGTTCAGCATCCACTCCATGTTGTCGAGCGGTTCGAAGAGCAGCACCATCCGCGCCGCCCAGTTCTCGACGTTGTTCGTCCAGCGATTGAGACCGTTGAAGGTTGAACTGGCCGGTTGGAGCGGGTCGGGAGTCCAAAACCCTTCATCTTGTAAATTGGATCTCGGCGTATCATCACCTTCTAGTGGGTTTTCTGATCGGAGGGTGGATAGTATCCCCGGAGACTTCATGTAGCAGATGCTGTCGACAGCGGTCTCCAGAACTCTGAAAGTGGTAGCCATGCCCGCGACCCGCGTACCCTGCGTCGCGACGAGATTGCCGTCGATATCGTAGATGTCCTCGCCGAGGATTCTCGGTTGCCTTTGTGGACCGGGCTTGATGGTTCCCGCGATTTGCATCGCCTCTATGGCGGCGTCGTAATCCAGGAAAACGTACGTATCGGGATCTTCGCTAATGGGTCGGCCATTCTCCTTCGTTGTGTGGATGGGTCGAAGTACCCCATTCTCATAAGTCCCTACGGGTGTCAGTGAATGATAGAGATCCGTGGTCGGGTCCTGGTTGGCATCCGGAAATCCGTGTCTCGTCGGATCAAAGCCCGCGCCCTGGTTCTTCGTGTACCCGTCCCGCCACGCCGCGGTGCCCGACACGCGCATCGAGAGCATGTCTTCGATCAGCGGAATGTTGATCGCGGCTTCGACCTCTTTGTTGTCGTAGTTGCCGTAGGTGAGGCTG
>JAFDAW010000004.1 GCA_019313605.1 Deltaproteobacteria bacterium | reverse complement strand
GTCCAGCTCACAATCCAAGAAAAAACAGGCGAGGAGAGCGTTCTCCCCACCTGTCCTCACCCCGTATTCCGATTTCGCGAGAGCGTTATTCGATCGAGCCCGCCTTGTAGATTTGCTCGAGTAGATCGTTGTCCCACTCACCCTCGACCTTCACGTGTGCGGCCGCACCCTTGAGGACCGCATCGATCAGATTGTGGTTCAAGTAGACGTAAAGGCCCGGCTGCCGGAAGGTGTAGAGCGCCGCGCCCGCGGAGCCTCCAGCGATGAACCAGGTCTCCAGATTGGTCTGCGGTGCGTCGTCGAACGAGCCCGACTGCCAGACGTAATCGCCGTGACCGCCGATCAGATGCGGCCGGGTGTCGCGATTGGCTTGCGAATGGATGAACAGAACGCTCTCTCCAACCTTTGCGGTCAGCGAGTTCTCACCCGTGAGTGCCCCGACCGCGCCGTTGAAGACGACGTGACTCGGCTCGTTGGTCTTCATCACTTCCAGCGTTTCGGGCATTGCGGCAGCCGGCGAATCGAACTTCTTGTAATTGCCATCCGGGCCCTTCGGGATGTAGTAGTCCTGCTCACCGACGTAGTAGGCGCGATCATAATGCAGGGAATTTCCCTTGCCGTCCTTCAAGCCATCTCTCGGCAACACCATGATCGCTCCGTTCATGCCTTGAACGACGTGGTAGGGAATCATCGGTCCTCCCGGCGCGCAGTGGTAGACGAACACGCCGGACTTCGTCGCTTTGAAGCGAATCGTCGCTTTTTGACCGGGTGCGACCAGCGTCATACCCGCGCCCCCTAATGCGCCCGTCACCGCGTGCAAGTCGATGTTGTGGCTCATGATGTTCGTCGAAGTTCCTTCCCAACCTTCGACACTACTCACGTCCTCAATCTCCCCCTTCGGGTTGACGACCGTGAGCTCCACGTAGTCGCCTTCGTGAACCACGATGATCGGGGCCGGAACGCTGCCCATGAATGTCAACGCCTGGATGGTCGTCCCGAGGGGGTCGATGGTCATCTCGCGTTCGCGAACCACGAGTTCGACTTCGACGATCTTCGGGCCACCCTTCGCCTTCTGGGTGTGCTTCGGCAGCATCGGCGGCTTGACCATCTCCTGTTTGACACGCTTCAGGCCGCCAGCTTTCGACGGTTTGTCGGCTTGTGCGGGAACCGTGCTCATCGCGATCGTGGATGCGAGAATTGCGTAGAGTATTGTTTTCATCGTCCCTTCCGTTTAGGTCTCTTACGTTCCGTCAACGATGGGTCTGCGCATTCGCACACAGCCCCCATCACGAGTACCAAGACCCGGAGGTCGTTGGGCGACACCCTTCTATTCGTTCAGCAATGCGATTACCGCGTCTTGCATTTCTTCCAATGGCGATCCCGTGAAGAACAGCGCCCGCGTCCGGCCAGCTTTGTCGAGCAGGTAGATCTGCTGCGAGTGGGAATAGAGATAGGAGTGGTCGGTGAAGGTCTTGGCGCGGTTGTACTCATTGCTCACCTCGATGCCGTGGCTTCGATCGTGTTTCACCATGAACAGGTTTGCGATGCGATCGACTTCTTTGCGCGTTCCGGTCAATCCCACGAATCGCGTGTCGAAGCGGGCGAGGTATTGCTCGAGGTGATCGGCGGTGTCGTTCTCCGGATCCACGGTCACGAGCAGGACCTGTACGCCGTCAGATGCTTTTCCGAGGTCGCGCACGAGCGCTTGAAGGTGCGCGAGTGTCGCCGGACAGACGTCCTGGCAACTCGTGTAACCGAAAAACAGCAGTACAACCTTGTCGCGAAATTCGGACAGACTCACATCGCGCCCGAGACTGCTCGGCGCAGAGAACTCTCCACCCACATCATCGTGGATCGGAAGCGGTTTCTCGCTACCGGCCTGCCCCTCAGAATTGATGAGTTGCCCGCTCGAGGCGACGAGTAGACTGCACATGGCGATGAGCAGCGTTGCAATCATTCCCTGCGGTACTCGATCTCTTGTTTGCACGACGAGCCTCCAATCAATAACAGACGATTTGAGATCCGGTTCCCGGAAAGAAGATCAGCGGTCGCTCTTCAATTCTCAGGATCACGGGTGTTTCACTCGTGCTGCTCTGAACGATCCAGGTGTGTTCGCGGCGAACCACATGAGGGAGCCCAGCATCATCGAGTGCATGCCGGTCGAATTCGAAGCGTACGCGGTAGCGGTCTCCACCTTCGGCGTGGATGTGGATGGGATCGAGTCGGTATTCGATTTGCGGATAGGTCGAGCGAAGGCTCGACGCCCACGCGAGCAGTGCGCCTCGGTCGTGAATCACCGCACCATCCAGCAGCAGCTCGAACGGCGCCTCTGCGAGCAGGCCACTCAAGGTCTTCGCTTCGACATTTGGATCTTCGAGAACCGCGAACCAGCCTTGGATCAGGCTTTCGATCTGCGCTTCATGATCTTTCGAGGAATCTCTTTGCGCGACGGGATCTGGCGTTGCGCTCGCTCGCTCGGGACTACCACCGATTCCCGCACCCAGTGCGCTGAGAGTTGCCAAGAATAGAACGAGTCGCGAAGTGAAGATCGGACTCGTTTTCACGCGCACTCCCTCAGGTCTTGTTCAAATTCTCGGTGGAACGCGGGCCTGCGGGTTTGAAGTTCGCAATTTCTTCCAGGCTGGTGCCGGACGCCCAGTCGTGAATCCGATCGTTGAGATGGCTCCACGAGTTGTGGAGCGGACACGGATCCGAGGCGTCGCACTGCCCCCAACCGAACGCGCAGCGGCCCTCGGTCGGGTAGGCGTCGATCGCCGAGAGGATGTCGATGAACGCGATTTCGCTAGGCGGGCGCGAGAGCGAGAAGCCGCCTCCCTGCCCCTTCTGGGATTCCAGCAGATCGGCGAGAACCAGGCGGCGCAAGACTTTCGAGAGGTAGTGGGTCGGAATCCCGGTCGAGCCCGAAAGATCCACCGCGCGCACGGGCTGGCCCTCCGGCACGGTGGCCAACCAGGCCATTGCGCGCAGAGCGTACTCGGCCGTTTGAGACAGGAGCATCGTTCTCCTCGCGGCGTCGTTGGAGGCTGCGGTGCCGTCCATCTCGCGGTCCGGGGCTCGGCGGTAGCGCTCGATCCCGAGGCGAGAGCCCCTAGTCTATCATTAAGCGATATTTGGATCCATTTATCTTGACTATTTTTAAGATATTGAAATTGTTGAGCTTTTTATCTGAGTTCGTTCGAAAGAGTCCCTGATACGGCTGGCTGGCGAATCCTTCGGATTCGCTTGCGGCGCCGCACGAAACCGTTCACGGCTTCTCAGGCCGGGCAGCGAAATTCTCCCGGGTGCGCCTCAGGCGCGCTCGCTCCACCAGCGGTCTAGCTCCGGCAAGAAGTACCGGAGTCGCTGTTTCTTGAACTCGCGCTCGCTGAACAGCACCGCGTAGTCCCCGAGCCCCGTCTGCCGCGAAAGCCTGCGCGCGATTTTGTGGCAACTCTCGCGGCTCGGCCCGTGGACCATGCTGTAGAGCGTGTAGGGAAAATTGCGCACGGGATTTCGCGCGTAGCAGTGACTGACTTCCGGCGCCTGCGCGAGTTGCTCGCCCGCGGCTTGGACTTCGTCGTCCGGCACCCGCCAGACCACCATCCCATTTTCCTTCACGCCGAGTTTGCGGTGACGCAGCGTTCCCACGTAGCGGCGAATTGCGCCGCCGAGGTGGCGCGTTGCGAATTCGATCAGTTCGTCTTCGCTCGCATCGACGCCGCGCGCGAGTTCTTCGAAGGGGCGTTCGACCAGCGGAAGCGGAATCTGCAGCGCGCGGAAGAACAGTGCGTCCCGGGGCCCGACCTCGACCTTCTGTGCGGTCGAAGTTTTCGTCACCTCGGTTCGATTCTTCAGGCTATCGGGGTCGAAGTTCACGCCGATCTTGAAGACGTGCGTCCTGGAAAGTGCGTGGAATCCATCCACACCCGCTTCCTTGGCGAGTAGTTCCAGCGTTCGATCGAGAGGCATTTCCGGTGGCACGGCGATCGTAAACCAGAGGTTGTATTCGTGATCGCGCAGATAGTTGTGGCTCACGGTCGGATGCGCGCTGATGATTTCTGCGACAGCCTCGATTCGCTTCTCGGGGATCGTGCCGGTTGCAAGCGCACTTTGATGGCCGAGCAGGCTGCCTTCGAGCACGGCAGAGATTTCGCGCAGGATCTTCTCGCGTTGCAGCTCGCACAACGCTTCGATGACCGCAGTCTCGGTCGAGCCGAGGTCTTCGGCAATCGATTGGAACGGGCGCGCTTGGAATGGAACTCCGGATTGGATCACGCGGATCAGCGCATTGCGATCTTCTGTTGACAGCGACATCCTGCGATCACCTCATCCAATTCGCGCGAAAGCGCTGTTCAAAGGCCGATGCGAAACGCCCGCCAGACGCCGAAGATTCCGGAGGGTGAAGCAACCTCCACCGTATCTTCGATCTCACGAGTCGAAGCGTTGACGAGAAAGAGCTTGTTGTCCGCATTGGCGCTCACGAGCACGTGTGACCCGCGCGGGGTGAAGTCCATGTGGTAGATGCGTCGGCCGAGGCGTAGGGTGTCGACGACCGCGAGACTCTCGACGTCGATCACCTGCACGTAGGCGTCATCTTCTTCTCCCGAAAAACTCACCCAGACTTCGCGTTCGGTCGGTGAGCGCACCGCGTAGACGGGGTGGCCGCGCAGCGGGATCGATCGCGTGAATTCCCAGCTCGTGCGATCGAGCACCGCAAGCCGGTCTTCGCCAACGAGCGGGACGAAGATCCATTTTCCAGCCACCGCCCACGAGGCCAGGTGCGGCAACTTGACGGGCATCGCCTTGTCGTAATCACGATTCGGATCGCGCAGCGATACTTCGCGAATTCCCGCCTCTGGTTGGGTGAGGTCGAGGACCGAAACGCGGTCGCTCTTCATGTGTCCAACCACGTAGTAGCGCCCATCCGGCGTGATCATCGCGTCGTAGGGGTTGCTCTGGCGCGTCTTGATCCGGTGTTCGATCGGGAAGTCGGGCTTGGAGGCGTCGACCAGCCAGATTTCCCCAGCCTCGATCAACACGCAGACGAATCGATTGCCCGGTGCATCCACCACGCCCGTCACGCGCGACGCGACCCGCTCGCCGTCGATTTCGAAACTCGCGGGGTGCTTCTTCAAAATCTCCATGCTCTCGGCGTCGAGCAGCGTGAGGCCCCCGGGAACGTATTCTGCGGTTGCGATGACGCGGCCGTCCTGGCTGATCGCGTTGTCGATCGAGTTTTCGGATGTGAAGACGACGCCGGTGCGCTCGAGCGATCCGGCTGACCTGACCATTGCGGGTGGCGAGATAGCCGTAACGCAGATCCGGCGAGAAGATCATCGTCGCGTGGCGCAGGTTTCCGAGTCCTGTGATCCGGTTCGGCAGCAGCTTGCGCGCGACATAGTCGTAGACCGCGAGGCTCTCGGACGCGCGTTCCACGACGAACACGCGAGAACCGATGCCGCCGGGCTCGGCAGACGCAGCGAGTGCGGTGACGACGACGACGAGCAGCACCAGCGCAGCTCTGCGCAACGACTTCATCATACGGCGACCTCCAGGCCAGTCGGTTTCGGCGCGGCAATCTCGGCATCTTCCATCACGCACGCGGGATCCGACGCCCAGGGGTCGCGATGAAATGCGAGCGCGCGTTCGCGGTGAGAGCCGCGACAGAGTTCTCGTTCCGAACAGGTTCCACAACGGCCCGTGAGATATTCGAGTCGCCGGCCCAATTGATCGCGCAAGGGGTGTGCGAGGATGGTTGCGAAGCTTTCGATCCGGATGTCGCCCAGCACCGCGGCGCGCCAAAATTGATCTGGGTGCACGCGCCCGCGCGAATCGACGTTGAGGATGCGCTCACCCGCGGAGTTTCCGCCCCGCTGCAGCAGCAGTTCGCGAACCTTCGCGCCCGCCGCCTCGCCGTGGCGCTCGCGGATCCAGTGCAGCAGGTAGACGCCGTCCGAGTCGTTCGATCCCGTGACGATCTTGAACTCGGGATCGAGATCGAGCAGCGCCTCGGCTTTCTCGAAGAGCCAGTCCAAGGTGGCGCGTTGCTGTTCTCGGTTCAGGTCTTCGTGCGCCACCTTGTATCCGCGCCCCGAGTAGACGAGATGCGAAACGTAAAAGCGGTTGACGTGTGCATCCCGCGCCACATCGATCATCGATTCGAGCTGATCGAAGTTGCGCTTCGAGAGCGTCATGCGAAGCCCCGTCTTCATTCCCGCGGCCTTGGCGTTGCGCAGCCCGTGGAGTGCTGCATCGAAGCCGCCGCTCAGGCCGCGGTAGGCGTCGTTGAAACTCTCGACGCCATCGATGCTGATACCCACGTAGGCGATTCCGGTGTCGGCCAGTTGTTTGGCGACATCTTCGTCGATCAAGACGCCGTTGGTCGAGAGCTGCGGGCTGATGCCGCGCTGCTTCGCGTGCGCGATCAGTTCGAAAACGTCGGCGCGCAACAGGGGTTCGCCGCCGCTGAAGATCACCACCCGGACGCCCGCATCTGCGAGCTGATCGAGCAGATCGATGCCTTCCTCGTGGGTCAGGTCGGTTGGGGACGGCTCGGGGACCGCCGCCGCGTAGCAGTGTGGGCAATGCATGTTGCAGTGCATACAGATGTTCCAGATCACGACCGGGGTGTCTCGGGTGACCGCTTCGAAGCGCCGCGGCGCGCGAGCGCTCAGGTCGCCGATCTCGGAGCGGCCGAGTGCGACTTCGATGAGATCGGTTACCGGAAGCATCTGGGATTCCCTGAATTCAGCTGGACCATTTCGCGTCGGAGCTTACACAGTCTTGGGGCCAATCCTCACCACCCCGCCTATTGACCCCGCGGGTCTGATACCAGAGAGTGCGGTGGCAGAAACCAAGGAGCCGAGCGTGCAGCTGAACCGATGGATCGCCGGAATTCTCGCATTTGCGCTGGTGCCGGCGTGGGTGCAGGCCGCCGAGGAGCCGGCTGCGGCCGAATTCGAAGCCGCCGTGACCTACGCGCTGAAATGCGCACGCTGCCACGGCGCGAGGCGCTACGGCGGCTACGGACCTCCCCTCATCCAGACGACCCTCGCGCGCAAGCCGGACGATGCGCTCGTCACTGCGATCCTCGAAGGCCTGCCCGCCACCCAGATGCCCGCGTTTTCCGATCAGATCAGTAATGCCGAGGCGCGCGAGCTGGTCGCGTTGTTCCGCCAACCCGAAGAGGAAGTCCGCTGGTCGCTCGCGGATATCGAGGCGAGCCGCGTCGAAGAGGAGCCCAAAGGCAGCGCGATTTCCGCCGCGGTGAAACGCGAGGAGTTGATCCTCGTCGTCGAGCGCGGTTCGGGAAGCGTCTCGGTCCTCGATGGCAGCAGTCTGCGAGAACTCGACCGCTTCGAGGTCGGTCGCATCCACGGCGGCATCAAATTCGATCGAGCGCTGCATCAGGCGCTGGTTGCCACCCGCGACGGGACACTCGTCGACTACGATCTCGACCGCGGCGCGCTTCGCACACGCGTAAAGGTCGGCGTCAACACCCGAAATATTGCCGTTTCGGTTGATGGAAAATACGTCGCCGCAGCAAACCAACTGCCTCAGGGCCTCGTCGTTCTCGACAGCCGCCTGCGACCGCTCGCGATCTTCCCGCTTCCCGGTCAGCCGAGCGCCGTCTACCAGGTTCCCCGCAGCCAACGCTTCATGGTCACGCTCCGCGATATGCCGCAGCTCTATTTCATCAGCTACCCCGAATTGAAACTCCAGCTCGTCGAGCTTTCCGAGCCGTTCGAGGATTTCATCTTCATCCCGGGAACGACCCGACTCGTCGCGAGTTCGCGCAAGGGCAGCCGGCTGATCCTCTACGACTTCGAGCGAGACGAGATTCTCGCCACGCTGGGCGCCGAGGGCCTGCCCCACCTGTTTTCCGCGAGCTTCTTCCGCCGCAATGGCGTACTTCACGCGGCGTTTAATCACATGGGTGTGCCGCGGCTCTCGATCATCGACATGGATGAGTTCAAAGTGGTCGCGCAGCTTCCGCTAGTCGGCTCCGGCTATTTTACGCGCACCCATCCGGGGACTCCCTACCTCTGGATCGATTCCAACACCGAGGCGATCCAGTTGGTCGACAAGCGCACGCTCGAGCTCGTCGATCGCACGCTGATCCCGGAGGCGGGCAAGAAGTCGATGCACGTCGAATTTACCGCCGACGGCGCCAAGGCCCTCGTGAGCATCTGGCACGAGGACGGAGCCGTCGTGGTGTACGATTCCACGACGCTCGCGGAGGTCCAGAGAATTCCCTACGCGATGCCCGTCGGAAAGTACAACGCCGCCAACAAGACCCGAGCGCCCTACTGAGCGCCTGAGAATTGCGGAGGACTCGCTATGTCGAAGAGCAGCGCCGTTCAGTGCTTCGCAGCGTTCGCCCTGACAACCTGGTTCGCCGGAATCGCGTGCACCACCGTATCCGCTCGAGATGACGTACCCGACGACGTGAAGGCCGCGAAGAATCCGGTGACGCTAGAAGAGAGCGAGATCCGCTACTACCAGCGGCAATTCAAGGGAAAGTGCTCCCGTTGCCACGGGATCGATGGGACGGGTAGCGGCGCCGAGGCGGCCGCGTCCGGCGAACTCGTCAGGCCCGCAAACTTGACGGATGCCAAATACATGGCGAGCCGAACCGATGGAGAACTCTTCTACCAGATCTTGATGGGCGGCGGGGAGCGCTGCGCGATGCCCGCGTTTGGTCCAGAGTCCGATTACGCCTGGACGGATGACAAGATCTGGCACATGGTCGCCTTCGTTCGCCGCTTCGCGAAACCGAGCGACCCCTAGCATCCTGCTAGGGCCCGATTTGCCGACTCACAGTCGCGTGGCGCAGGTCACCGGCCGTGATGGCGATCGCGACTCGCGCCATCCATGTGAAGAGCAACGCTCCGACGGCCCAGATGCCGATGCCGACCGTCACCTCGTTCAGGCTCGGTGTGTACTCGTAGATTTCCCCCAGTGAGTCCGGTGTGAATCCCGGCAGCAGTAGTCCCATTCCCTTTTCGATGTAGATCCCGGAAAACGAGAATACGCAACCCAAAGTGAGGATGTTCATGTTGAGCCTGAATTTCGGCACCATGAAGATGATCAAGGCCAGCACATTGAAGCAGAGCGCGGCCCAGGTGTAGATGGCGATGCTCGACATTCCGTGGAGTCCGAACCACTGGTAGCGGGCGTGAACGGTGTGGGCAGTCTGGGCGTAGAATTCGGTGAAGACTTCCGTCCCGACGAAGAACAGATTGATCGCCATCGCGTAGGCGAGCAATTCGCCGATCTTGAAGAGCGCCGTGTCCGAAATCTGCATTCGGCCGAACTTTCGCAGCACCCGGAAGATCAAGAAGATCAATGCGGGCCCCGAGCAGAACGCACCCGCGATGAAGCGAGGCGCCAGCAAAGCGGTGTGCCAGAAGGCGCGGCCCTTGAGGCCCGTGAAGAGAAACGCCGTCACGGTGTGGATTCCGATCGCGAACGGAATCGAGAGGAAGATGATCGGCAACAAGATTCGCGGGTTGTATTTTCGGCCCTTGAAGGCCGTGAACAGGATGTAGGTGACGACGAACCAGTTGAGCAGGAAATAGAGATTCAGGACGAGAATGTCCCAGGTCAGCAGCGAGTGCGGGAAGTTCGGTGTTCCGACGATCGGCATCAGATGCCAGACGAACTCGGGCCGACCGAGGTCTACCGTGACGAAGAGCATGCACATGACGATCGCCGCAACTGAAGCCAACTCGCCAATCAAGACGACGTCGCGGATCGGTCCCCAATTGTAGACGTAGGCGGGAACGACCAGAACGACGGCTGCCGCCGCCACCCCGACCAGAAACGCGAAATTTCCGATGTAGAATCCCCAGGAAACCTGGTCGCGCATGTGTGAAGTGATCAGTCCGTGGGTGAGCTGATTGCCATATGCGGTCGCGCCGAGCGCGATCAGGATCCCCAATGCCAGCAGCCAGATGTAGTAACCCCTGCTACCGCTGGCGACAGCGAGAAGGCTTCCTCTGACGAAGTGGGCGAAGAGCTTCAGGTTGCGGATCAGCACGATGCCCCTCGAAGTCGCGCCGTTCGAACGGATTCTCGCTGCTGCCTCAACTCCGCCCCTCCGTTCCCCAGAAATAGAAGAACTTCGGGTGGGTCTCGAGCTCTGCTTTCAATACGAAGGTCCGCTTGTGGTCCAGCAGGTATCGGATTTCGCTATCCGGATCGAGCAGGTTTCCGAACTTGCGCGCGCCGACCGGGCAGGCTTCGTGGCAAGCCGGCATGCGGCCCTCGCGCACCCGTTGGATACAGAACGTGCATTTCTCGACCACGCCTCGCGTGCGCGGCTTGTTGCCAAGGATGTGCATGTTCGGGTTGACGTCTTCAGCCGGAAGATTGGGCTCGCCCCAGTTGAAGTGGCGCGCGCCGTAGGGGCACGCCGCCATGCAGTAGCGACACCCAATGCACCAGTCGTAGTCGATCACGATGATCCCGTCGGATTCTTGCCAGGTCGCGCCAGTCGGGCAGACCGTAGTACACGGCGCATCCTCGCATTGCTGGCAGGCGATCGGGACGTAGAACTTCCCCTCTGCGGGAACCTCCTTGTGCTCGTAATAACCACGCACGCGGACACGCATTTCCGGCAACCGATGCAGCGTGAGATGTCCAACCCGTAGCCGTAGAGCACGCCGTCCATCGGACCGATGGCCGACATGCTGACGTCCTTGCCGTACTTATCCGAGTACTTGCGCTCGAGTCGCTCGATGACCCCTTGCAGCTCCTCATCCGAGAGCTCGCGGAAGTTCTTTTGCATGAAGGTTTCGAAGTCGAAATCCATCGCGCTCGCGATGGCGGGCGCGCCAACCGCGGCTCCCGCTCCGACGGTCGCAGCTGTCTTGAGGAAGTCGCGGCGCGAGCTTTCCTTCGGTGCGCCATCTTTCGGCGCTCGCGCTTCTTTGTTCCGTCTGAAAATTCCCACTTCACTCTTCTCCTAGGGGCTCTGTCCGCAATACGATTTCCTCGGGGCGCCTGGGCCTCGGCTCTCCTTCGATGGGCACGAACGGCGGTGTATGGGGCTCGTGGCAGAAGACGCAGGTCACGTACTCCCGATCGCCCCTCCAATTTCCGGTCACCTTGCCATGAACCCCCGCGCGCCACTCCGGAAGCTTCTTGCCGTGACATTGGGTGCAGAGCTTCCAGGAGTCTTCGAAAGGAACCAAAGACGCGTCAGCCAGGCGGAGGTTGTTCGGGTCCACGGCGTCGTGGCAGTGCCGGCACCAGAGGTTTCCATGCGCGAGCTTCGTGTCTTCGTGTTCGAATTCGAGTTCGCGCGGGACCGGCCCCTCTTCTCGTGTCACATCGTCATGGCAGTCGTTGCAGGGCAGATAGTCATCGAGGATCTCGGGAGCAGGCAGCAGGATCGCCTCGCCGTCCGCGATCTGCGGCCGGGGCGGATAGTCGCGTGTCGTCTCGGGCTGGTGCTCGAGTCGAACCGTGAAGAGCCCCGCGATGACGACGACCGCGAGAGCGATCACCGCCCAGATCGTGAGCTGAATGGGAGGGTGACGATCGCCGTCTAAATCGTGATCGTCGCCCGCCATTCTCAGTCAGCCCCTCCAGTAGCGCTTGGATCGTAGCCTTCGGGAACTGGGTGAGCGATCTTTTTCACTGCCTGCTCGAAGTCGAATCCGGCCGTGCTTCCATCGGTCAGCGTGTAGGCCTTCTCATCCCATGCGGGACTCTCGTCGTTGTGGCATCCGGTGCAGAGTTCCGCGGTCGGTATGATCAGGCCTTTCTCGAGCGCCTTGTCGCGGTCCATCATGATCTTCTTCTTCTTGTAGTCCTTACCCGCGCCGTGGCACGACTCGCATTGCACGCCGGCCGTCCGATCGAATTTCCTCGAGACCCTTTCGTCCGGAACGCCGTGAGCCGTCGAATGACACTTGATGCAGCGGTCGTCAGTTTGGGGATTGTCTACGCCGGCTTCGGCGCCCCACTTCTTCGCCTTCTCGGTTCCGAGCGTCTCGTAGGCCTTCGCGTGTCTGGATTCGAGCCAGGCGCCGTATTGATTGCCGATCTCTGTCTTCTTATGGCAGGTCCTGCACTTCTGGTAGCCAACGAAAGCGTGCTGTCCATTGGCGGTAGCCCAATTCGGAATCAGAAACGCGAGTACCAGAAGAGCAAAGCCCATCGCGGAGCGGCCGAGAAACGGGCGGATCAGCCTGCGGTCAGAAACGCTTTTGGAAACCATGGAACCTCCTACTTTCCGTCCATTGAGGAGCGGATCGAAAACCCACCCGGCGCGAAGCCGGGCGGGTTCTTGCTTTCGAATTCGGTTAGTAGATGTCGTGAACCGTGTTGTAGACGTTCCACTTGCCCGTCGGTGTGACCAACCAATCCGCCTTGATTCGTGCCTTCTCTTTCAGCGTCTTGTCGTCGTAGATGATCAGCTCACCTTCTTTGTCCCAGACGGCGGCCCAGACTTCGTCGCCCGCCTTGTTGTATTCGAAGTGCACGACCTTCCCGTGATCGGCGGCCTGCCAACAATGAGCGCCCGCAGCGAAGTCGGCCTTCTTGAACACGCAGATCTGCTGATTGGCGCCCTCTTCCTTGGAGAGCGTGGCATCGGTCCAGATGTAGTCGCTCTTGGGATGGGTCTTCAAGAAAAGTCCGGGTCCTCCGGTCTCCTCTTCGCGCACCACCTTCCAGGCGTGCTCCGGATGGCCCTCGGGATCCGATCCGTATACGACGATCATGCCCTCACCCAGGTGGGTGGTCGCGCTGACCGGTCCGTACTCGGGATCGACCCAGTTGGCTCCGCGGCCGGGATGCGGCTTGGTGCCCGTCTCGAACTTGGTGACGAACTTCCGCTCCTTGGTGTCGACGACGACCATCTGGTCGCGCATGTTGGCGGCGATCAGCAGATAGCGTCCCGTCGCGTCGAAACCTCCGTCGTGTAGGAATCGCTCGGTTGCGATCTGGGTCATGCTCAGGTTGTTCAGGTCGGAGTAATCCACCAACCAGACCATGCCCGTTTCCTTGATCGCGACGACCCACTCGGGTGCGTGGTGGGATGCGATGATCGTCGCTACGCGCGGCTCCGGGTGATACTCGTTGGTGTCGTAGGTTGAAGACCGGGTCGAGATGACCTTGATTGGTTCCAGGGTTTGCCCGTCGAGCACCACCATCTGCGGCGGCCAGTAACAACCCACCAGCGCGTACTTGTCGACGAAGTCGCCCTTGGGTCCTTTGTACTTCGAAACTTCGATCGAACGCGCGTCCAGACACACGCGGGATTCGGCGACGACCTTCGGCTTCTTCTCGTAGAGATCTATCAGCGTGACCTTGCCGTCGCGCCCGATCGTGTAGAAGTAGCGGCCGGTCGCAGAAGCGCGAAAGATGTGGACGGCGTGCCCAGTTTCGTGGATGCTGACGAGTTCCTTGGTGTCGCCGTCGATGATCGCGCCCTGGCCAACATCGCGCAGGATGACTCCGAAGTAGTTTTCGATGTCCCGCTTGTGTTGGGGTTTACTCGGGCGATCCGCCACCGGCACGTAGAGCTTGTGGGTCGCCTTCATGGCCTTGAGCCCCATCTCGGGCGGTGTCGGAGCGGGAATCTGCACATACCTGGCCATCAGCGCCGACTCTTCGGTGGTGAGTTCGCCGGTTCGGCCCCAGCCCGGCATGCCCGCGTCGGTGCCTTCGAAGATGGTCGTCTCGAGTTCGCTGAGCGGCTTCTTGAGCATGGCTTCGTCAGCGATGTTCGGCCCGGTCGCTCCCTTGCGCAGCGCACCGTGACATCCCGAGCAGCGGTCGAAGTAGATGAACTCCGCGTCCGCCATCTCTTTTTCGCTCAGAGTGGGAGCCGTTGCGGCGGGCGCGGTGCCGGCCAGCACGAACGTCAAGCTGATCAGTACGAGCCAGTGAATTCCCGGAAACGCTTTGTACCAATCGGGCTGTTGCGACAATCGATGAACCGAAGCGCGAACACGCCTCATGAATTCTCCTCCTCGACCGAACTGCCGGGTCGCTGGCCGCGACTCTCGCGGCTGACGAACCCAATGAGCGACGCCATTTCATTAAGTCTCGAACCCCCACGGAGGGCTCGAATGGAGCCACGTCCGCGGCCGTCGAGGGGACGCATGGGGCTCCGTCAATCTTTCGATGCTAGCTTCTCGATAAAAAGATCTCTAGATCTTTTTATCGAATAATTTGGGCTAATCTAAAGCGGAATCGTGCTCTAAACGCTTGAGCGTGCGTTTCACGTGGTTAGATGATCTGGATGCCCCGCGGGGCCGATTATTGCTGTGAACCAGTGGCCGGTATATGCGAATCATCCCATGTTGATACAGCGTGGAGAATCCGAAAATGAATCGACTGAATTCGGCCTTTTTGAGTTTGAGAGCGGCCCTGGCCGCCGGCCTGGTATTGGCCCCTTGCGCGCTGGCCGTCCCTGCATCGGCTCGCCCCGAAACGAGCCGCGCCGGAGTCTCCTACTACTCGGATGAATTAGTCGAAAGCGGCCCCGTACGGGACATCGGCGTCGAGCGAAACTACGAAGAGGTTTTCAAGCTCTACCGCTACTACGAAGTTCTCTACGACGAAATCGAACGCGTCGTCCGCTGTCTCGAATACAAACGCGGCGATGTCATCCGCGAAGACACCTATCGATACGCGGCAGACGGCTCACTGCTGGAGCACGCCACCGATCCTCCGATCAAAGACGCGAAGTCCGGATCACCGCCCAGTTCGGATTAGGGCCGGACTCGGACTCGGCGGGTTCGTGTGGCGGAGCTGAAAATCAACGCAGCGTCAACTCGACGAGCATCTCTGCGAAGATCGCGAAGAGGAAGAAGATCGAAACCTTGAAGACGCGCCGATCCTGTTTGGGGGATTCGACGCGCATCGAGCGCGCAATGCTCGCGATGAAGCCGCCCCCTGCAATCACCGCCGTCAATGCGTAAACGAAGCTGAGTTCGCCGCCGATCCACGGGATCAGCGCGACCGGGATCAGGCCGATCGCATAGGCGAGCATGTGTTTGCGGGTTGCGCGGTCGCCCAGCACATTGGGCAGCATCGGGAAGCCCGCAGCCGCGTACTCCCGCTTGCGGTACAAGGCAATTGCCCAGAAGTGCGGCGGCGTCCAGACGAACACGATCAGGAAGAGAACGAAACCCCAGAGGCCGAGCCGGCCATCGATTGCCGCATCTGCGATCAACGGGCTTGCGGCGCCGGCTGCCCCACCGATCACGATGTTTTGCGGCGTGCGCGGCTTGAGCCAGATGGTGTAGATCAACAGGTAGTGGACGAGCGTCAAGACGCCGATTGCGGCCGGTAGCCAACCGCCGGCCGCGAATAGCACTGCGACGCCGAGCGCTGAAATTGCGAAGCCGAAAATCACCGCTTCGCTCAGTGTCAGGCGCCCGGCCGGCAGCGGCCGGTTCTCGGTTCGCGCCATTCGACGATCCCGATCGCGTTCCCAACTCGCGTTCAGGGCCCCGCAGCCCGCGCCGATCAGTGCAGCCCCGAAGATGACGCCGAGGATCACAGCCGCGCTCGGCCAGCCTTCGTGGCCCATCACCATCGCGGGCGGCGCGGTGAAGAGAACCAGCGTCAAGACCCGCGGCCGGGTGAGCGCGACGTAATCTTGCACGCGCGCGAGCCAACCGAAGCGGCTGCGAGCATCACCGAGTGCGATGTGAACCCGAGAATCGGCGCTCATCTCAAACTCCTCAGTGCCAGGTGAAGCCCGCGACGCGGTCGAAGACGACGACGCGGCGGGATTCATCGGTAAAGGTGATCGTCTGCTCCTCGCCGAAGTTCCACTCGTCGGGGTCCACTGTCTCGCCGATCGCCACGCTCACGCGGTGCTCACCCGGCTCGACCGGAATTCGTTCGACGGCCACGCTGTTGCCGTCCTCCCAGATGCCCGACGGCGCAATGCTGGTCTCGAGTGCAGTGGTGCCATCGATGGTCACTCGAAGGCGAACGGGTGGCCGCATCCGCTCGCAGACACGCTCCTTGCGCATATGGATGGGTGTCGACGCGAGTTCTTCCGGCGTGAGGTCACGGCAGTTCTCGCTGGCCAGGCCCGGGTGCTTCAGGCTCACGACGAACTCGGAACCGTCGATGCCGGGCGCCGTGTAACCGAAATCACTCCCCAGGCCGAGTATTCCCGCACATGCGATCAGCAAGACCGTTGCCGACACCGCGTGGAGAGCGCGCGGGCGGCTCGGGGTCTGAAGCGACTCTTCGCCCGTGCGAAAACGCTCTGCCGTGCGAATCAGGTCCGCCTTGCGCGTGCGATCGAGCGCTACGAGCTGTACCTGCCCAGGCTCGAGCTTGTCGACGCGCAGTGCGGGTTCGCGGAGGCCCTCGATTCGCTGGCGCTCCCACTCGGCGCCTTCGCGGTACATGCATCGATCGGGCGGGCAGCTTACGACCAACACGCCGCTGGCTCCCTGTCGGATTGCACGTTCGATCATCAGCGGCTGGACCCAACCCGCACACGGAACGCGCAGCGCGCGGTAGCCGGGAAGTTCGGCACAGAGGCCGGTGACTGGATCGATCTCGAGTTTCGCCCCCGCGGATTCCGCGCAGACGAAAGCGAGGTGAACGGTTTCTCGCGCTTGCTCGGCCTGCTTCATCCACGATTCGATGAGTCTTCGCTGCTCGATGCTCGAGAACCAGTCCAGACCGATCCCCACCGTGTCACACGATCCCGCGCAAATGCCACACGCGACGCACTTGGAATCGATCACCGAAGCCTGGGTGAGGTAGCGGTCGTTTCCGTCCGTGCGCGCGACCATTTCGATCGCCTCGTAAGGGCAATCCGTATAACACTTCTTGCATTCGTTGCAGCGCGAGGCGACCACCGAAGCGGGCCGCTTGCGCTTTTTCGCCAACAACCAGGGGATCGCGAGTGAGACCGCGCTTCCGACGATCAGCAGACCCCAGAGTGCTCCCGCACTCAGCCGATCGATGAGCGGCATCGGGAAGAGGTACCACCAATCCATCGTGAAGTATTCGGCATTTGCAGTCATCTGAGCGGGGGCTTCGTTGGTCGCCGGATACGCGATGGAGATCAAGAGCAACAGTGCCACCACCCAGATCGTCATCACCTTGCTGGTCAGGTAGCGGGCGCGCGCGAGGCGGGTGATGTGCAGCCACATCACGACCACCATCGCGAGCGGAATGATCATGTGGATGAAGAAGACCACGAAGAAGAGCAGGGAATTGACGCTCTCATCCGTAACGAAGGAGCGACTCAGCGGATCGGTGAATATGGGGAGCACGTCCAACATCTTTGCGCTGCCGACCGCGACGGATTGGGCGCGCAGATCCCAGACCAACCAATAGCCCGTCCAGCCGATGAACCAGAGCAGCCCCATCATGATCGCCCCGGTCACCCACGCGAGCCAACGCGCACCGTCGAAGCGCCGCTCGAAGAAAACCCGAAACGCGTGGATTAAGCCGAAGAGAACCGCCGCATCGGAGCTGTATCGATGCAGTGAACGCACCAGGCCCGACCCGAGCGGAGATCGCGACATTGCATCGAGCGATTCGTAGGCCATGTGGACGCTGGGCTTGTACCAGATCAGCAGCACGATGCCCGACACCGTCGCGATGAACAGTGCTGTCACCGCGATCGCGCCGGTGTGAAGCATCGGGTTCAGCGAGCTGGAGACGCAGCGCGCGAGCAGGCGATCGAGATAGATGAAGCCCTTGTCGAGTTGACGCAGGATTCCTTTGGGCAGCGGCGACTCACTCGGCGGCGATTCGAAATCGTTTGGTGCGCCCTCGACACCCCGCACGGACGATGGCCGCGCGCCCGCGCCACCCGCCGTCGATTCTACGCTGAGTGGCGTGCGCGTGGTATCCGGCGGTGCCATCTCTTACCCCGATGCCGCTTCTTCGCGGAGCAGAACCCTGAGAGCGGATGTGAGCCAACGCTGTTGGCGTTCGCCCAGTCCGAGTCGATACGCAACTCGCCCTTCTCGATCGATCAGGAGGAATAGATTCGCGTGGTTGATGATACCGGTTTCGGGGTCGCGCTGGCGCGCGATCTCCATCCGATCGAGCAGTGGCTCCACGTCGGCGGAAGCACCCGTCACTAGATTGTAGAGCGGCGATTCCATGCCGTGATTTTCTGCCAGCTTCTGGAGCACATCGGGAGAATCGTTCTCCGGATCCATCGTCACCGCGATCACCCGCAGGTCTGCGCGTTCCTCGGGCGAGAGCTCCGCGATCGCCGCCTTGGCTTGCGTCAAGATCAGGGGGCAGGTGTGAGGGCAGGAGGCGTAGACGGCCGTGAGAACGACCACGTTGCCCTCGAACGCAGCGGGACCGACCGTTTCTCGGAGCTGATTGGTGAGCGCGAATTGCGGCGCCTCGTAGGCGGTGCGCAATTCTTCGGCGGGAAACGGGAGCTCCCCCTTCAGCGACTGTTCTGCGGTGAGCGCAAAGCCGACGGATGAAGCCGCTACCAGGAGTGCTGCCGCTCCAAAGTGGCGGGCGATGCGCAGCGGCTGATTCGCGAGTTCACGCAGCGGCTCCCACCAGAAGTACGCGATGAAGCCCGCGATCATGAACTGCGGAAGGATCATCGACATCACGTAGCCGACTTCGGTGCGACCCGTTGCCGGGTCGTAGCCGAAGCACCAGATCCGAAAGTCCTCCGCAAACGCACCGAGACCAGCTGCGCTGGAGGGAGCCAGCAGCATTGCGATCAAGAAGATCACCCAGCAGGCGAGCAGCGACAGCGCGAACGCCGGAAAGGTGGCTCCCGTCAGAAGGTTTTGAAAAACCTCGAGTCGTTTGGGGGAAGTTGCCATCTCCTTATTTTGGCCGTCGGGCCGTGAGGCCGCCTAGCGAACCTCCCAGAGATCGCTGAGCCACATCCAATTCGCGAAGTAGTAGACCGCAAACGCTGTCAGGAAGACGAACACGATTACCAGGGTGCCCGGCGTCTTGTGCTCGTCCACCTCCTCGGCGTCGATCTGTCCTCGCGGCTCTTCGTTCCAGGCCTCCATCGGCTTGCCTTCGACCGGGCGACCGAAGAACACGGCCGCGACGACCAGCAGGCAGTAGAGGAGCAAGCCGAGGAACGCGATCACCGCACCGACTCCCATGATCCCGAGCATCACGTGCGCACCCGCGTCGAATCCGGTCGCGAACAGGCCGCCCGTGAACTCGATGTCCCAATGCCGGCGCGGCACGCCATAGGAACCCGCAAACGACATGCCGAGCGCCATCAAGGTGATCCCACCTCCAAACAGATAGGGCTGGATTCGGCACAGTGCCTTTGCGTAGAAGTCCTTCTGGAAGATCAGCGGAACGATGTAGTAGGTGATCGCCATGAAGGCCAACGTCGTGCCACCGACCACCGTCACGTGGAAGTGACCGGGGATGCGCAGCGTGTTGTGGGCCATGATGTTGATCTGTTGCGTGCCCAGTGTGACGCCCGTGATGCCTCCGCCGAAGCCGAAGATCACGAGTGAGAGGAAGAAGCCCGAGAATCCGGGATTGCTCCAGGGGGCGTTCGCAAGCCAACCGAAGAGCCCCCGATTGAAGCCCTTCTTGCGCATCGCGACTTCGATCGAAGCCGGCACCGTGAATCCGTGAATCATCGACGCGAGCACCGCGAGATACATCGCGTAGGAGGTATTCCAGATCTTCCAGACGGATCCGGTTCCGGGGTCCACCAGCAGGTGATGGGCGGACGCGACGTTGATGAAGAGGATGTAGAGCACGAAGGCGCCGCGACAAACAGCCTGGTTCAGGGGCTTGGAGCCGACCGTCAGCGTTCCGAGCAGATACCAGATCGAAACCATCGCGCAGACGTTGACCTGCTGGGACATGTGGCCGAGCCCCCACCAGGTAATCCGGTACCACGCTGGATCGATATTTTCGATGATTCCCATTGACCAAAGCAGGGTCGGGATCATCACGACCGCACCGTGAAGCAGCGTGACGACCGCGATGATTGCGGCGGCGGTGGCGCCGAAGACCACCAGCGGCACCGAACCCTTGTAGGTTTGATCTCGCTTCGCGATGTAGATCGTCGCGAAGTAGTTGATCACGCCCACCAGTGTGCCGACGGCGACGAGGATGATCCCGAGGTAGAACCACGGGCTCGCCTTGAGCGGAACGTAGGAGGTCATCAGCACATCGCTTTTGCCTCCGAAGATCGCCGCATCAACCATGATCGCTCCGACGGTCATCATCACCAGACCGACCCACGCGGCGCTCTTCGAAGCGAGCCGGGTATTCAAGAGCACGGTTGACGCAAAGTAGAGCACGGCAATCTCAAAATTGAGGATCCAGAAGATCAACATGTTGAGGCCGTGGAGCGTGAGCAGGCGGTAATACCACTGTGCGTCGAGCAGATGCACGGCGGGCCATCGGGTCAGCCCGAGGGTCAGCGCCGCGATTCCGCCGATCAACAGGAAGACGACTGCTGCAACCGCGTGCAGCTTGATGAACTTCTGGGCTGTCAGACAGACCGGCAGTGTCGTCGTGTCGCAGGCTCGGACCTGATCGGTCGGGTGATTTCCCAAGATGGGAAGGCTTTCGACTGCGCTGGCCATGAGAGTCTCCTATTCGACGATGATGCGGCCGGTCATCATGTGATGTCCGATTCCGCAGAATTCGTTGCAGATGATCGGGAAGACACCCGTGCTGGTCGGTGTGATGGTCAGCACGTGGTCATAGCCCGGTAGCACCTGAAAGTTCATGTTCAGCGGCTGGAGCGAGAAGCCGTGTTGAAGGTCCATCGATGAGATGTGCAGGCGGTAGGTCTGCCCCATCTTCATCTTGATGACCGGGTAGAAGCTCCACATCCGCGCGAGCAGATAGCCATCGCCGCCCGGCGGGATCTCGACGATCGGGATGCCGGATGCCTCTCCGACCGTGTTTGCTTCGACGAACTGTCGGACACGGGTGCCATAGTCGACGGCGGAAACCCTGTAGGACTCGCCTGAAGCGTTCTGTTTGCCGTAGAAGTGCCAGTACGGCATCGCGAGCGACATCACGATGCACCAGATGAGCGCGAGACCGATCCAGAGGCGTTCGGGCCCTTTCGGAGCTTGGAGCCATCCTTCGGGCGGGTTGTAGATACTCATGGTTCCTCCACTCGGCTCAGGGAAGTGCGGCTGGCGGAACCAGCCACAATTCGATCCAACCCCATACCGTGTAGGAAAGGGTGGGGATCACGATTCCAAGGACCAGCAGCAGCCAGGGGTTGTCCATCAGCTTCTGCAGCGGTTTTTTTCCGTCAGGCTCTTTCGAGCTCATCCGTACCTCCTTCAGGCTTCGGTGATCGGTTTGAGTGTTTGAATCCGCCTCTCGGATCCCTGCCGCCAGATGCTGGCAACGACCCCGAGGAAGAGAAGCCCGCCGCCGACCGCGACCAGTCCGCCGACGCCCATCACGCCGAGTCCGATGCTTTCGCCGAGTCCGCGGCCGGCCTGCTCAGCGCCGTAGGCCTTCCGCGACATTCCGTAGATCCCCGCGATCGCGAAGCCGCTCGCAAAGACCATCTGCCCCACTCCGTAGACGGCGGGCTGCCAGGCTGCCGCGCGCTGCAGCCGGCGCGTTGAAATCGAAAATCCAAACGCGCGCAACATCACGTAGGTGACGGTCATGAACGCCGCGGTGATGCCGCCGATCGAGGCGTGGTAGTGGGCGGGGATCATCGTGTTAGAGCCGCGAATGCCCGCACCCAGCGCGAATCCGAGCAGCGTCAGCAGCGCGCTGACGAGAAAGCCGGAAATTCGCGGATCCGAGAGCGACCGGAGGCCGATGTGCCCGGCGCGAAACTCCACGAGCAGCAATCGAAAGCACGCAACCATGAACAGGCCGAGCACGGGAAAGATCGCCCAGCGCATCAGGAAGGTGAAACCGTCGCGGTAGCCCGGGCTCCAGGTTCCGAGCATTGCGAGGATCGGAGATGCGAGCCACGGCACCACCATCGCACCGAATAGGATTGCGGCAGCTCTTTCGCTGATCGGGGAGCGACCCAACGATGAGTGGAGCAGGATCAGCCAGACCGAGATCATCGCGATGCTGCAGCAGAGTTGCAGCACGTGTCCGCCGCCCCAGAAGAGCAGCTCGTAGTAGACGTCGATGGGAAGGTCCGGCGTGATGCGTACGGAGGTGATCGCAAAGGTGAGCGCGGCCAGTACCAGCACGACTGCTGTGCTCCGCAGGCCCATCTGTGCGGCACCCGGGATCTCGAAGAATCCGCCGCTTGCAGTGCGCGCCGTGAGAAGCCGTCGGCTGATGAAACTCGTCAAGACACCCGCCGCAAAAAAGACCTGCCCGACGCCGAACAACCAGTGATCGATCATCGGGATGTAGTTGGAGAGAACGGGTTGGCTTCCGGGCATGCCCGCCGCGAGCAACATCATCGCGACGCCGAGCGCGCTGACGTGCACGGAGTGTCGGGCGAGTCGGCTCGGTGCCGACCGGCCGGGCAGAAAGAACAACAACGCAGCCACGAACGAGTAGAACCACGCAACCAGAGCGAGGTTGACGTGCACGACGAGGCCGCGCTTGAAGAAGAGCGGATCGGTGACCAGGCGATCGAAAGGCGGCATTCGCCCGATGACGACGACGAGCGAAAACAGCCCCGCGAGTGTGAGCACCCCGAGAGCGAGGCCCAACCACTGACCCGCGCATTGCAGCTCCAACCGACTTTGCGATTCGTGCACGCGCCGGTTGGGCATTGCGGACTCCCTTGCACCGTTCATCTCGATCCTCGAGGCGGGTTGGTGTGCTGCACAGCAGATCCTCGGCCCGCAATATCGGATAACGATAAA
The DNA here is from genome assembly GCA_019313605.1 of Deltaproteobacteria bacterium. Classification (GTDB taxonomy): domain Bacteria; phylum Myxococcota_A; class UBA9160; order UBA9160; family SMWR01; genus JACZVU01. Next base: position 11,704 of record JAFDAW010000004.1, on the reverse strand, counting down.
CGGATCTAAAGATCTGTTTGTCTGTTTAGAAAACTCTGGTGGGGCAGTCAAGGCCTAGCCACCCAGAACGAGGGGCCAGAAAAGAGGATCGGAAACCAAGGTAGGGGCTCGCCGAACTCGGGGCAATTGCGCGCTGGCGGAGGTGCGGCCGTACGGCGGTTCAGGAACAGGCGACTTCGACGTCCATTAATGACTTTGGCGTGCAATAATGGTAGGGATAGGGATCCGGCGCCGTGTACAGCGCCGGCCGAGGAGCGACATGTTCATCTCCCAAACCGCTGAATATGCGATTCGCGCCATGTCGGCGCTTGCGATTCTCCCCGAGGGGAAAAAGATTCGCGCCACCGATCTCGGGCAGGCTACGGGAATTCCAGCCCCCTATCTGTCCAAAATCCTGCGGCGCCTGGTACTCGCCAATCTGCTCGTCTCGCGAAAAGGACAGGGCGGAGGCTTTTCGCTCGCCCGCCCCCCTGTCGAGATTCCCTTCATCGAAATCCTGGACGCGATCGACGCGTTTCCAGCCGAAGGGCGTTGCGCGTTCGGTTGGGGAAATTGCGATCAAGTGACTCCGTGCCCACTTCACGGCACGTGGAGCCGACTCAGCAAGCACCTCCGAGACTGGGCGAACGACTCGAATCTCGCCGAAGTCGCAGAAGCGGCCAAAGCCGATCAGCGCGTCGAGTTGTTCCCCGACCTCCGCTGATTTCAGCCAGCGCGTCGATTCACGCGTAGGGCCGCAAGTGATTCACCATCCAGTAGATCACGACACCCGTGACGGAAACGTAAAGCCAGATTGGGAAGGTGATCCGGGCGATTCGCCGGTGCTCGGTGAAGCGCTGCCGAATGGCCAGGAAAAACGTTCGCAGCACGAGAGGCACGAGGCAAACGGCGAGAATCGTATGGGTCGTGAGGATCGTCAGGAAGACCACCCGCACCCAATCGTCTCCGGGGAACGATTTGTGACCCACCGTAGAGACCTGAAGCACGTAGCAGACGAGAAACACGATCGAGACGCCGAGATTCGTCAGCATCAGATTGCGATGTTTCTCGCGTTCGCCCCGACGAATCGCCGCAAACGCGGTCAAGAGCAATATCGCGCTCAACGCGTTCAAACTTGGAATGGCGATGGAGATCCATTCGAGCAGCGCTACTTCTCCCGCTTTAGATGATCCGTGCCCCCGACTCTAGCCCCGGTCAGACGAGCTGCCACGCACACACGAGTTACAACACCTCCCGAAGTGCTTTTCCCGTATGGCTCGTCGGGCACGCGGAAACTTCCTCCGGTGTACCCGAAACCACGATCGTCCCGCCTTCCTCGCCTCCCTCGGGACCCAGATCGATCACGTAATCGGCCGTCTTGATCACATCCGGGTGGTGCTCGATGACCACCACCGTGTTGCCCTTCTCGACGAGTTGATCGAGAACGCCCAGCAGTTGCTCGACGTCCGCAAAATGCAGGCCCGTGGTCGGCTCATCGAGCAAGTAGAGCGTGCGTCCGGTGTCGCGGCGCGAAAGTTCTTTCGCGAGTTTGACGCGTTGCGCTTCGCCTCCAGAGAGCGTGGTCGCCGATTGACCCACGTGGAGATAACCGAGTCCCACATCGAACAAGGTCTGCAGCGGGCGCCGGAGAGACGGGACGTTCTCTGCGAAACCGAGCGCTTCCTCGACGCTCATCTCGAGGACGTCTGCAATGCTGTAGCCCTTGTAGCGGATCTCGAGCGTCTCGCGGTTGTAACGCCGGCCCGCGCACTCCTCGCAGGTCACGAAGATGTCCGGAAGAAAGTGCATCTCCACGCGCAGGGTTCCGTTGCCCTGGCAGGCCTCGCAGCGGCCTCCTTTCACGTTGAACGAAAAGCGCCCCGGCGCATAACCGCGAATGCGCGCTTCGGGAACCTGGCTGAAGAGCTGGCGGATGCTCGAGAGTGCACCCGTGTAGGTAGCGGGATTGCTGCGCGGCGTGCGTCCGATCGGTGACTGGCTCACGTTCACCACTTTATCGATCGCATCGAGACCCAGAATTCGATCGAAGGGAGCTGCGGGGGTTTCGGCCTGGTGAAGGCGGGCCGCCAACGCGCGGTAGAGCGTGTCGTTGATCAATGTCGATTTTCCGGAACCCGACACACCGGTTACCGCTGTAAAAAGGCCCAGTGGAATTCTCACGTCGAGGTTCTTCAGGTTGTGGCCCCGACAATTCTCGACGATCAGCGCCTGCTCGCCCGGAGGCCTGCGCCGCTTCGGTACGCCAATGCATCGCCGCCCCGCGAGGTAGTCCCCGGTAATCGAGTCATCGCTCGCAGAAACCTCGGCGGGCGTTCCGAGCGCGACGATCTGCCCGCCGTGAATCCCCGCGCCGGGCCCCATGTCGATCACGAAATCCGCTGCGCGGATCGTCGCCTCGTCGTGTTCCACGACGAGCACGCTGTTACCGCCATCGCGAAGCCGCGCGAGCATTTCGAGCAACCTCTGGTTGTCCCTCGGATGCAGGCCGATCGAGGGTTCGTCGAGGATGTAGAGAACCCCCATCAAGCTGGCGCCCACCTGGGTCGCGAGGCGAATGCGCTGACTTTCGCCACCCGATAGGGTGGTGCTGCTGCGATCGAGTGTGAGATAGTCGAGGCCGACATTCCTCAGGAAGCGCAATCGATCTCGAATCTCGACGACAATCTTCTGCGCGATTGCGCGCTCCGCGGGCGTGAGTTCGAGGCGCTCGAAAAACTCGGCCAAATCCTCGACGGAACGCTTCGTCAGCCCCGAGATCGATTCGCCGCTCACTCGAATACTTCGTGCCTCGATTCGCAGACGCGAGCCGCCGCAATCGGTGCAGCTGCGGGGCGAGCGGTAACGAGCGAGTTCTTTGCGCTCTGCTTCGCCGCCGCGCTCGTAGCGTCTACCGAGTTCACCGAGCACACCGTCCCAGTGGTGCTTGATCGCGCGATCGCTCTTGCCCGCCTCGAACGCAAAGGCGATCTCTTCCTTCGCACCGTGAAGAATTCCGTCGCGCACGCCCTTGGTGAGTTCGCACCAAGGTGTTTCGAGGGAGATCTTGTAATGCTCCGCGAGCGCTTCGAGCAGGCGCCGGTAGTAGACCGGGACGCGGCGTCCGCTCCAGGGCGCGATGGCCTTGCGCGAGATCGACAGCGACGCATCGGGCACGATTAGCGCCGCTTCGAATTCGTCGTGCGTCCCGAGACCGCTGCAGTGCGGACAAGCGCCGTGCGGACTGTTGAACGAGAATGAGCGCGGCTCGATTTCCGGGTAGGAGATTCCGCAGTCGACGCACGCACTGTGCTCGGAAAGTGTCCACTCCTGCTGCCCTGGGCCGACGTCGACGGTGACGAGGCCGCCCGAAATGCGCACGGCCGTCTCGATCGACTCGGCGATACGCTTGCGCGCATCGTCCTTCGCGACGATCCGATCAACGACGACCTCGATATCGTGCTTCGATTGTTTGGCGATCGAAATCTCATCTGCGAGCTCGCGCATTTCTCCATCGACGCGAACCCGAACGAATCCCTGTTTGGAAAGTTCCCGCAGCTCCTTGCGGTGCTCACCCTTTCTCCCCCGAATCACGGGAGCGAGGATCTGCAGCTTGGTTCCGGCCCCCAACGCGATCACGCGGTCCGTCATCTGCTGGATGGTCTGGCTGGAAATCGCGTTTCCACATCGATGGCAGAAGGGTTGTCCGATTCGCGCGTAAAGGAGTCGAAGGTAGTCGTAGATCTCGGTCGCCGTCCCGACCGTGGATCGGGGGCTCTTGCCGACGGTGCGCTGTTCGATTGCGATGGCAGGCGAAAGACCGTCGATGGAATCGACGTCGGGCTTCGCCATCTGCTCGAGAAATTGGCGCGCGTAGGCGGATAGCGATTCTACGTACCGGCGCTGCCCCTCGGCGTAGATCGTGTCGAATGTGAGAGAGGATTTCCCGGAGCCGGAAAGACCCGTGATGACGACGAGCTTGTCCCGCGGAATGCAAACGTCGAGGTCGGTCAGATTGTGTTCGCGGGCACCTCTGATCAGGATGTGTGTGAGCGATGAAGGCTCACCGCTCACTGGAATAGCGCGCCCTGCGCCGCGTCAGCGGAATCAGTGGTGGTGGTGTCGAGCTGGGCAGCGGCCGCGAAGTAGCCGTAGCGCTGGATGAAGGTGCGCTCTCGGAGTTCCTCCATCCAGGTCACGAACTCCGCCTCGATCGCCATCTGCTGAACTTCCCGATAGAGTTGCTGCTCCGCCATTTCGTAGCTGACCCGTTCGAAGGCTCTCTTTTCGACGAGCTTGAGGAGGTTGCACCCGAACGGTTGTCGATTAACCGGGCTGATCCCACCCGGTTCGAGTGTCGCTACGAGCTTGGCCATCCACGACGCCAGCGACGACGCGTGCACCCAGCCGATGTCCCCACCCTGCTCGGGCGCGATGACCGAAATCTCAGCCGCCACGGCCTCGAATGCCTCTCCGGCGGCAATCCGCTCGTCGGCGGCAGTCACCTCCACACAGGCCGTATCGAGATCCTTGTCCTGGCTGGCCGGAACCAACAAGTGGCGCAAGTGAATCTGCTCTCCGCCATCGGGCTGGTCTTTGAACCGTTGGTCGTAGAGTCGGCGGATCGCGCTCTCTTCGACTTCGACCTTCGGGAGCAGCGCTACCTGAATGACTCTCTGATTCTCGATCTTTTGCTTGATCTGCTCGCGGTAATCCTCGAAATCCAGGTTCTGGGCGCGCACGCTCTTTTCGAGTTCTTGGGCCGTGATCCCGTTATCGCTTGCGATCATCCCGATGGTTTCATCGATCTCGTCATCGGAGGCGTAGAGTTCCATTCGCTTCACTTCGCCGTGAATCAACTTGTCTTCGATCAGTCGCTCGAGTCCCTGGGCGCGGAGCTTCGCGATCTGGTCTTCCGCAACGCCGGCGGCGCGCATCTGCTTCTCGCCTTCCGCGACCATCGCCATCACTTCGGAGACGAGGACGACGTCTTCGCCGACCTGGGCGGCGATGCCGTCAACCAGTATCTCGTCGGCCGAGGCCGGCGTAGCGGAGAGGAAAAGCCCCGCGGCCAGCCACGGGAAAACGCGTCGCATCAATACCCCCTGTGGGAGTGTCAGGCAGTGCCCGAAAGGCAGTTCGTTCAAAAGCTCACCCAGCTTAGCTCGACCGGCGCCCGCCGACGACGCCCGCAGCTTTGGGATCCCAACCGCGGTCACGCTAGTCTGCTGACTGTCCCCCGGGGTTTCGCTCGCCGAGCGGAACTTCGCACAGCTCGATCGATCCATCCCAAGGAGGTAAGCGGTGATTCTCAGCAATATCGAGACGGTTCCGGGCAAGGAGATCACGCGATTTTTCGGTGTGGTGTCGGGGAGTACGGTGCGTGCGAAGCACATCGGCAAGGACATCATGGCGGGTTTCAAGAACATCGTCGGTGGTGAACTCAAGGCCTATACGGAGCTGATTGGGGAAGCGCGTGAGGATGCCATCGGTCGAATGGTCCGGGAAGCGGAGTCGCTCGGAGCGAACGCCGTGGTGAACATCCGTTTTTCGACGAGCTCCGTCGCGCAGGGTGCAGCCGAACTCTTCGCCTACGGCACCGCGGTCACGGTCGAATAGAGATGGACCCCATGGTGGAGCTAGGCGTTCGGCTCGGGATTCCACTCGCGCTTCTGGTCTTGGCTTATTTCACGGGAGCCGCCGTCGAGCGGCGCCACTACGCGTCGATCCGCGAGCGCGAATTGCGTTGGCGCAGCGTCCCGGCGATCACTTTTCGCAGTGTTCCCCCTAGTTGGAAAGTCACCGAGTGCACGCTGATCACGGGCAGCGTCGTCATCTCCGTCGACTACTTCAAACGCTTTCTGGCGGGGTTGCGGGCGATTTTCGGAGGCCGGATCAAGGCGTATGAGTCGCTGCTTGATCGCGCCCGCCGCGAAGCGCTCATGCGCCTCAAGCAAAAGGCCGTCGAGCGGGGCTATCACGCCATCGTCAACGTCCGCCTCGAAACCTGCCGGATGGCCAACGCCCGAAATTCCGAGAGCATTGCGGGCCTCGAAGTGCTCGCGTTTGGCACCGCCGTCAAGCTGCGCAACGCGCCGTGAAGTTCGACCCGTCGATCCCAGAGGACGGAATCAACGTTTCGCGCACGCACCCACTGCGCGAAGCGCTGTTGCTCGTGGGTGGGGTGGCCGCGATCGCGATTGCGGTTGCCGTGGCGGCTGCGGTCGCGGTCGACCTGGTAGCGCCCCATATCCCGATCGAACTCGAGGTGCGCTTGTTTTCCGGTTGGTTCGATCGCGGTGTCGAAGCCGACGAGGCGGTCGATCCGCGCGAGCAGTCGCTCGCGAAACTCCTCGGCCGGATGGCGGGCCATTGGCCCGAGAATCCCTATGCGTTCGAAATCGCGATCTGGGACATTCCCGAACCGAACGCCGTGGCACTTCCAGGCGGAGTGATCGCGGTGACCGATGGCCTGCTCGAAAATGTCGAGAGCGAGAACGAACTCGCATTCGTGCTTGGCCACGAACTCGGGCATTTCCGCAACCGCGATCACCTCCGCGGGCTCGGGCGCGGCATCGCGTTTTCGCTTTTGCTCGTCGCGGTGGGGGTGGGCGGCAGCAGCAGCGCGGTCGAGCTCGCGTCATTGGCCGGCCAGTTCGCCCAGCGCGGCTTCGATCGCGATCAGGAAATCGAGGCGGATCGCTTTGGGCTCGCGCTGCTGGCCGCCGAGTACGGGCACGTTTCGGGAGCGGAAGCCTTCTTCGAACACCTACCCGAGCTCGGGGGTCCCCTGGACGGCGAACTCGCGAGCTATTATTCCACCCACCCACTCAATGCCGACCGAATCCAGGCACTGCGGGGGATGGCCCACGAGATGGGCTGGGAGCTGCGCGGAGAGCGCCAGCCGCTGCTTTCGTTGAGTCCTGCCCGTTAAGTTGTTAATTATCCTAATCGTTCCGAGCAATCTTTCATTCTAGATCAAGGCGTTGGCTGCCTCTCCCAAACATAGATATTTACTTAATAAAAACAAAATGTTAGAAACGTGAATGAGTAAAAATAGAGGAAGCAGCAAACCGTTGCGCTCGGTGCAATGTAAACCATCCGAAACGCGCCGCGGCCCTTCCAGCTCAATCTCCCACACAGCCAGCGAGCACATTACGAAACCCCTATGAGAGAACTCCCGATGACCAACAAGCGACTCGACGCATTCTTCAACCCGAACACGATCGCGATCGTCGGTGCGAGTGACCGCGCCAGTTCCTGGTCGAAGGAGATTTTCTCCAACCTCGAGAAATTGAACTTTCCAGGCCGAATCTTTCCCATCAACCCGCGTCGCTCGACGGTCTGGGACCAGCCCGCCTACCCGAGCTTGAGCGAGACTCCGGTTCCGGCCGACCTCGCGATCATCGCGATTCCCGCGGAGGCCGCGATCGAGGCCGTCAAAGCGTGCGGCGAAGCGGGAGTTGCGTCGGCCATGGTGGTTTCGAGCGGGTTTCGCGATGCGGGCCCCGCCGGCGCCGAACTGCAGGTTCGCCTCACCGCGGCCGCGGTCGAGCACGACGTCACCCTGATCGGCCCCAACGTCGAGGGCTTCATCAACTACCACGGCCCGGTCGCCGCCTATGGGGCCGAGATGCCCCCGAGGTCGTCTCGCGGTTCGATCTCCATGTTTTCCCAGAGCGGTACGGCGGCCTGGACGTTCATCCACATGGCCGGTGATCGCGGCGTCGGTGTTCGCGTTGTTACGGGCGTCGGCGTCGAAGCCACGATCGGCATCGGGGAACTCCTCGAGTGGGCGGCGGCCGATTCCGAGACGACCGTCGCGGCCTGCTACATCGAGACGATTCGCGATATCGGGAGACTCGTGGCAGGGCTCGAAGCGATGGATCGCGCCAACAAGCGGGTCGTCATCTGCTGTCCGCGCGTTGCGGGAGAAGCCGCGAAAGCGGCGGTGATCGCCCACACCGGTGAACTCCTCGGAGACACCACGCTGCGTGATGCCGCACTTCGCCGACTCGGTGCCGTGGTCGTCTACGACCCGATCGCGCTGTTCGAAACCGCCCTGTTGTTGGAGAACGCGCCGCCCTGCTCGGGAAAACTCGCGGCCGCCATGCAGTCCGGTGGCAACTGCACACTCTTTGCCGACGCGCTCAACGACGCCGAGGTGCCGCTCGAAAAATTCAGCACGGATACCATGAGCAAGCTATCCGAGATCCTGCCCGACTTCGCCGAGCCGCGTAATCCACTCGACGTGACCGGACAGGCGATCTTCGACAGTGACATCTACTGCCGAGCGATCGATACGCTGGTCGCCGACCCCGAGGTGGGCATGGTCGCGATCGATGTCGCGCCGAGCCGAACGCACCCCGGTGACTCCGATCTCTCGACGATCCTCCGCTACGCGGGCAAGGTACAGCGCGAGTGCGGCAAGCCCGTGATCTCGGTGCTGGCGACACCCCTGTCTTATACCGGGCGGACCACAGAATTGATCACCGAGTACGGGGTGGCGATACTGCAGGGTCACGCTTCGGCCGCGGCTGCAGTCGCGAGCCTCTACGAAGTCTCTCGCGAGTGCATGCCCATCGCCGAGCGACACACCGCCAAGCCAGAGGTTGCGGTTCCGCCGGGGATTCTGGACGAGGTACAGGCTTCTGCGATCTTCACCCAGTACGGGATCGAGAGGCCGCGCGAGGCCGTCGTCAGTGACCCCGAGCAGGCTGCGGCCGCCGCCCGCGATCTCGACTGCCGGGTGGTCGTCAAGCTGGTTTGTGCCGAGGTGCCCCACAAGGCGCGCGAAGGCCTGGTGAAACTGAGCCTCGAATCACCCGACGACGTGAGGGACGCCGCGCAGCAGGTGCAAGACCGCGCGCGCGAAATGGGTGTCGATGCGACCCAGCTGCTGGTGCAGGAACAACTTACGGCCGGACCGGAGTTTCTGATCGGTGTCACGGTAGACCCGCTCTACGGGCCCGCGATGACGGTGCGCAGCGGCGGTGGCGGCGTTTCGGGTGAATCGGCGTTCAACCTGATTCCCCTGCGCCAAGGAGAGGCGATGGAGATCGCGTCCGGTGCCGTGGCGGATGCATCCATCGACCTGTCTGATTCTGAATTGAAAGAACTCGCCAACGTAGTGGAACGATTCGGATGGCTCGCTGAAGATCTGTCCGATCGCGTTCTCGAAATCGAAGCCAACCCCATCATCATCACCGGTGGACGCGCAGTTGCTGTGGATGCACTTGCAGCCGCCAAAGATCAAACAGGAGAGAATTGATGTCCAAAGAAGCATTGATCCGCGTTCGCATGTCTGCCCGCGACGCCCACTACGGCGGCAATCTGGTACCCGGCGCCAAGATGCTGGAAATTTTCGGCGATCTGATCACCGACCTCGCCATTCAGCAGGACGGCGACGAAGGATTGTTCCGCGCGTATCACGAAGTGGAATTTCTAGCCCCCGTCTACAGCGGTGATTTCATCGAGGCCAAGGGCCGCATCGTGAAGGTGGGCAACACATCGCGCCGCTGCGAATTCGAGGCCTACAAGGTCATCGCGGTTCGACCCGACGTGAATGACTCGGCTGCGGACGTGCTCAAAGAGCCGGTTCTCGTCTGCCGCGCAATCGGAACCACTGTCGTTCCCGCAGACATGAAGCGCACCTGAGCCCAGCTTCGACGGGAAATCTCCCTCAAGCAGCTCCAAGATTGGCGAGTAGACTCCGCGTGGCGGCGAAAAGCTGCGCGGAGTTTCCTTTTGGTGCGCGCGCGTAGATCTTGCGGTCGGGCGCGACGCGCATCCCCGAACCCGCCTGGTGGAGCAGATCGAGCAGCCGCTGCGGATCGACTTTGCTCTGGTCCGCAGCGGTGAGGACGATTTCACCCTTCACGAGATCGATGGCGGTGATGCCGAGTCGGCGCGCGCGCGATTTCAATCGGATCACCTCGAAGAGATTCTCGGCCTCGTCGGGGAGTGATCCGTAGCGGTCGAGCAGTTCGTCTCGAATGCGGTCGATCTCGCTGTCGTCGCGGCAACTCGCGAGGCGTTTGTAGAGAACCAGGCGCTGGCTGACCGCGCTCACGTAGGATTCCGGCAGGCGAGCGGTGACCGGCAGGCGAATTTCCGGATCGACTTCGATCTGATGGGATTTCCCACGCAGTTCGTCCATCGTCTCTTCCAGCATCGACAGGTAGGTCTCGTAGCCGACCGCCGCGAGGCAGCCGCTTTGTTCCGATCCGAGCAGGTTGCCCGCGCCGCGAATCTCGAGATCCATGTTCGCGAGTCGAAAGCCGCTGCCGAGTTCACTGAGATCCTGGATCGCCTCGAGCCGCCGCTTCGCGTCGGTGGTAAGCGAGTCCTCTGAGCCCGGAATCATCAAATACGCGTAGGCGCGCTGCTTGCTTCGACCCACGCGCCCGCGCAACTGGTAGATCTGTGCGAGGCCGAGTGCGTCTGCGCGATTGATCAAGATCGTGTTCGCCCGCGGATTGTCGATGCCGCTCTCGATGATTGTCGTGCAGAGCAGCACATCTGCTTCGCCGTGCATGAAGCGCATCATCCGATCCTCGAGCTCGCGCTCTTTCATCTGCCCGTGTGCGACGATGACCTTCGCTTCGGGAACGACGCGGGCGAGGCGGCTTTGCATCGCGCCGATCGTCTGCACCCGGTTGTGGACGAAGAACGCCTGCCCGCCTCGACGCAGCTCTCGCAGGATGACCTCGCGAATCAGGGCATCCGAGATGCGACAGACCTGGGTGCGGATCGCCAGGCGATCTGCGGGCGGCGTGTTGATCACGGACAGATCGCGGATGCCGTTGAAAGCCATCTGAAGGGTTCGCGGGATCGGTGTCGCGGTCAGCGTCAAGACGTCGACGGTCTTCTTGAGCTGCTTGATGCGCTCCTTGTGGGTGACGCCGAATCGATGTTCTTCGTCGATCACGAGCAGTCCGAGGTCGCGAAAGTGAACCTTCTTCTGCAACAGGCGGTGGGTGCCGATCACGATATCGACCGACCCGTCCGCCAGGCGCTCGATGACCGACTTCGCATCCTTTGCGCTGCGAAATCGGGAGAGCGATTCGATCTCCATCGGATGGCCCGAGAATCGCTCCTTGAAGGTCTCTTCGTGTTGTTGACACAAAACCGTTGTCGGTACGAGCACGGCCACCTGCTTGCCGTCCATCGCAACCCGGAAGGCCGCCCGCACGGCAACCTCGGTCTTGCCATAACCCACGTCACCACAGACGATTCGGTCCGACGGTTTGGGGCGTTGCAGATCGCCGAGCACGTCTTCGATTGCCGCGGCCTGGTCGGCTGTTTCTTCGAATGGAAAAGTCGCTTCGAACTCTTCGAGGTGGCGATCGCGCCCCGCAAATCCGTGACCCGGCGCGAGTTCTCGGGCCGCGTGCAGCGAGAGCAGTTCGTCGGCCATGAGGCGCAGGCTCTTCTTGATCGAGTTCTTGGCTTTCTCCCAGCTGATGCCACCGAGTTTGTCGATGCGCGGGGCGTGGCCGTCCGATCCACCGTATCGCTGGATCAAACTCAGGCGATGGACGGGAACGAAGAGTCGATCGCTGTCCTGGTATTCGAGTCGAAGAAATTCGCCTTGGGCGATCCCGAGATCGAGTTCGACCAGCCCGCGGTAGACGCCGATGCCGTGTTCGGCGTGGACGAGGTAGTCACCTTTTTCGAGTTGCGCGAGCCCTTCGATGCTCGCGCCATCGGGCCAATGCGCCCGTAC
>JAFDAW010000393.1 GCA_019313605.1 Deltaproteobacteria bacterium | reverse complement strand
ACCGTCAGTGACCACGCCTCGATCCCACCTGTCAGATTCGACACGCGGAGAAAGCCCGCAGCGCCGAGCAACCTGCAGGCCTTCGCGCTGCGCCCGCCCTTGTGGCAGTGAACCACGACGGGGCGATCCTTCCATTCTCGGATCTCCGCGAGCCGCTCTTCGAGTTCGCCCAGTGGAATCAACGTGGAGCCCTCGAGCCGCGCGCGCGTGAACTCATCGGATTCGCGAACATCGAGCAGCAGAAATTCGTCGCCGCGCTCCCGCATGGCGTTCACCGCGGCCGCCGACAGCTCTTCGATTTCGGCCTCTGCTTCGCCGCTCATGCCGCAGAATCCCGCGTAATCGATCAATTCCGTCACCGTGGGCTGTGTTCCGCACACGGGGCACTTCGGATCCTTCTTCAGCCGAAATTCGTTGAACTCCATCCGCAGCGCGTCGTACTGGATCAATCGGCCGTAGAGCGGCTCGCCGATTCCGGAGGCGATCTTCACCGTCTCCGTTGACTGGATCAACGCGATCAGTCCCGGGAGCACACCGAGCACCCCGCCCTCCGCGCAGGACGGCACCGAGCCCGGCGGCGGCGGCTCGGGGTAGAGGCAGCGGTAGCAGGGGCCGTACCGCGCGTCGAAGACCGTGGCCTGGCCGTCGAAGCGAAATACCGAACCATGTACGTTCGGCTTGCCGAGCAACACGCAGGCGTCATTCGAGAGATAGCGGGTCGGAAAATTGTCGGTGCCATCTACGATCACGTCGTAGTCAGCGAAAATTTCCATGGCGTTTTCGGAAGTCAACGCCACCGCGTGGGTGTGGACGTCGACGTCCGGATTCATCGCCTGGATCCGCTCGCGCGCGACCTCGACCTTGGGCTTTCCGATGTCCGCGGTGGTGTAGAGGACCTGTCGCTGGAGATTCGAAGCGTCGATCCGATCGAAATCGACGATGCCGATCGTCCCGATCCCCGCAGCCGCCAGGTACTGGGCGTTTGGGCAACCCAGACCGCCGGCGCCGATCAACAGCACCCGGGATTCGAGCAACTGCTTCTGCCCCTCGACGCCAATCTCGGGCAAGCTGAGATGGCGGCGGTAGCGTTCGAATTGCTCGGGCCGTAGGGGCGGCTGGGAAGGAGACATCGGTTCAACGCTATCCGAGCCGAGCGGCGTCTGCGAGCGGATCGTCGAAATGGATCTGCAAGCCGCTGCGCGCCGCTATTTGGATGACTTCTGCTTCGGGGGCTTCACGACGACCTTGTGAGCCACCCGGGGCTTGTCGACCATCTTCCACGACACGCTCACCCGGTCGCCCACTTCGATCGCCTGCCAGCTGGTCTTGGCGCCCGAAACCGTCGTCGCCTCGGAGCGCCTGAACGACACCTGATCGCCCCGGCGGTTGTCGATCACCATCTTGTCACCCGAGATCTCGGTCACCTTCCCCGAAAAATCCCGAAACTCCGCGGAGGCCGCGCTGGGGAGGATCAGCGGCAACGCCACCGCGATCAGCGCCAATGCCGCGATCCGGCTCGAGACCTTCCGCATTTCCACTCTCCCCGCCTATGGGCGCGTGTAATTCGGTGGTGCCGGAGGCGGGAATCGAACCCGCACGACCGTGAAGCCGGGGGATTTTGAATCCCCTGCGTATACCAATTTCGCCACTCCGGCCCGAGGCGCCGCAGGATACCACGCCTCCGCAGGCCCCCAAAACCGCCCCGCCCGCCCAGCCGCGAAAGCCCCAACCTTTTGACAGCCCCGCGGCCCAACGGTAGTTTGCATCGCTCGTGGGGCTGTAGCTCAGCTGGGAGAGCATCAGGCTGGCAGTCTGAGGGTCAGGGGTTCGATCCCCCTCAGCTCCACCAATGTTTTTGCGGGGTTGGAGAGTTTCTCTTCGACCCCGTTTTTGTTAGGGGCCGAATAGGGCCGTTTGGGGTCGCCGAAGCTAGAGGCGCTTCGACATCGTGGACAACGATTCTAGGCCGTCTTTTCCGAAAAGTCGGATAGAGAGATAGAGATACCCGACAAATCGGGAAAGCTACCCCCCTCGCGTTCATCCCTGTGGCTCGTACTCCCTGGGCTCAATCCAATTGCTCGGGGAAGTCGTCACTCGCGG